>OMZJ01000019.1 GCA_900315495.1 uncultured Lachnospiraceae bacterium | reverse complement strand
AGGAAATGTTCCACGTGAAACAGTTTCAGTCCGAAAAATGGTAAGTCGGTTTTGATGAAATATCCTACGCGAAACGTAATTGAGAAAAAAGGTGAGCCAGATTTGAGGCAAATGTTCCACGTGGAACATTACAGAGCAGTAAATCTATGAGTTCCATCCATGGAAATTTTTTATAGAAGATGTCATCGAAAAACATCATTGCGTAGAGTATCGATGTGTATGTTCCACGTAGAACATAATGGTACTTTGGGATCTGAGGAAGGAAAACATGAACATTCAACCTAACTTAACCAAAACGATATCAATGGTGGTCATGACTACTTTGAAATGTTCTTCGTGGGACATGCTCCGTAAAGGTAGAATCGTGGATCACTAGAGAAGATGTTCCACGTGGAACATTGAGAATCTGACTCAGTATCAATATCCTCTGTACAACGGAATCAATGAATCAAATCGGAAATGAATACACGGAACCTATGTTCCATGTGGAACATTGGTAGAAATTGAAAAGCAGAAATGATATACTGATTCAGCAGTAATTCATGAAAGGAAGAAAGATGAGCAAAATTATTGCGATTGCAAATCAAAAGGGTGGCGTTGGCAAGACTACTACAGCGATAAATCTATCTGCATTTCTGGCAGAAAAGGGGAAAAAGGTTCTTGCCGTAGATCTGGATCCACAGGGAAATCTGACGAGCGGTCTGGGTGTAGATAAGGACGCGCAGGGAAACACGGCCTATGAAATGCTCATTGGTGAAAGTACGCCGGAAGAAACAATCACAGCCAATGTGTTTGAAAAACTTGATATCATCCGCTCAAATGTCAATCTGTCCGGTGCCGAGATTGAGATGATGAATGCCGAAAAAAGAGAATACATCCTGAAGGATAAACTCGATGCGGTCAGGGATCGGTATGATGTCATTCTGATTGACTGTCCTCCCGCACTGAATCTGCTGACCATTAATGCATTGACCGCGGCAGATCTGGTGCTGATTCCGATTCAGTGTGAATATTATGCACTGGAAGGATTGGGTGAACTTCTGAAAACGATCAACCTGGAGAAGGAGAGGCTGAACGATAAACTGGACATTGCAGGTGTTGTATTTACGATGTACGATGCCAGAACAAATTTATCGTCTCAGGTGGTTCAGAATGTAAAAGAAAATCTGGATATTCCGGTCTTCGAGACAAAAATACCCAGAAATGTGCGGCTTGCGGAAGCGCCGAGTTATGGAATTCCCATCAATATGTATGACAGCAGATCAACAGGCGCGGTCAGCTACGAGCAGCTGGCAGATGAATTGATTAAAAAGATATTCTGATCAGGAAAGGAGACTGGCATGTCTGAGAAAAGGGGTATGGCGGCCAGAGGTTCGGGAAAAGGAGGGCTCGGACGAGGAATCGGTTCTCTGTTCCCGACAAATTATATAAAGAAGGATAAGGTTCAGGAGCTCAAAGCGGAGGATTCTGCCGCTTTCACCGAGACCGGTGAAAAGCCGAAGTCAGGGGATGATCTGCAGGAAAAATCAATTTCGAATGCGGAAAATACAGACAAAGCAGAAGAGAAGCCGAACACGGAAGAAGAATCAGTAGAAAAAGAGAAACCCGAAATGACAGAACAATCCTGGACAAATCGTTCCGCGGATGGAGAGAAACAGACAAAAAAAGAAAGTTTGCCTGAAACAGAGAATTCATCGGAAGACGTAAATCAGCCGGAAAACGAAATGCTGAATTCTGTTTCCCAAGAAGAAGGTTCTGATGTCCAGGAAGTGAAAGCGGAGGTAAAACCGCATCAAGGGAAGGATGCCTTACAGAAAGCTGCAGCGCTCAGTCAGAATGAGTCTGTCGTTTCCAATGTCAGTTCGCTCACAGGAGGTACTTCTTCATTGGAAGAATCGGTTGACTTATCCGACAGGAATGGACCGAAAGATGAAACAGAAAATAATGTAGTGATGTTGAAAATTCGGCAGATCGAATCCAATAAAAATCAGCCCCGGAGAAAATTCGATGAGGACAGCCTGACGGAACTTTCGGATTCGATTGAAAAATACGGTGTTCTTCAGCCTGTGCTTGTCCAGAAAAAGGGCGAATATTACGAGCTGATTGCCGGTGAGAGAAGGTGGCGTGCCGCGCGCATGGCGGGACTGAAAGAGATTCCTGCAATTGTCCGTGAGTATTCTCCCAGAGAACGGGCACAGGTATCTCTGATTGAAAACCTGCAGCGGGAAGATCTGAACCCGATTGAAGAGGCGCAGGCTTACCGGACACTGATCAAATCCTATCACCTGACGCAGGATGCCATCGCCGAAGAACTTTCCAAGAGCCGTACCGCGATCACGAATGCGCTTCGTCTTCTGAAGTTGAATGATGAAGTTCAGAAAATGCTTGCGGAGGGTCTGATTACAGAAGGCCATGCGAAAGTACTTCTCAGTCTTTCGGATGGAGAGGGACAGCTCGAGCTGGCAAACCGGATCATGGATGAAGGCCTCAGCGTCCGTGAGACCGAAAAGATTGTCCGGGCACTGCAGAATAAGAAGGCGCCGAAGGAAGAGAAGGAGCTTTCCAACCAGAGCCTCTATCATGAGTACGAGGAAAAGCTTCGCAACCGGATTGGCACCAAGGTTAGAATTCAGCGAAAAGCAGAGGACAAGGGAAGAATCGAAATCGACTATTATTCAGACATGGATCTTCAGAAAATCCTGGATCTGATCGGAATCTGAATCATAGATCAGATTGAAATACGAGAACAGATCAGATCAAAATCCGAGAATGGTCGGATTCGTATCTGAGAACGGATCGGACTGGTATCTGAGAACAGATCAGATTGAAATCGGATGGCCGATCCGACTGGAACCGGAAATCCGGCGAATCTGATTGGATCAAACTGGTGGAATTTGCCGCCTGTGCGGTGCAAACAAATTTTGAAAGGAAGGATATCGTAAAAAGGAATGAATGGCGTATGGAATGCAATTCAGAATTTCCTGAGTACAAATGCGGGTTATATCATCTGCATCCTGTTCGTACTTCTGGTGATTATTCTGATACTGCTGCTGGTACTGTTCTCAAAATTCAATGCTTTGAGAGATTCCTATGAAGAATTTATGCAGGGCAGAGACGGAAAATCGCTGGAGGAAATTCTGACACAGGTGGTGGAGGATAACAAAAAAGTCAAGGCACAGTGCAAAAACGACATTGAGGCAATTACCGGCATGAAGCAGAATCTGAAGGATTCGTACAGAAAAGTCGGGATTGTCAAATATGACACGCTGCGCGGCATGAGCGGAAAGCTCAGTTTCTCTCTGGCGCTGCTGGACGGAGAAGACAGCGGATTTGTCCTGAGCAGCATGCATACGCAGGACGGCTGCTACAGCTATCTGAAAGAGATTATCCACGGCGAATCGCATGCGATTCTCAGCAATGAAGAAAAGGATGCGCTGAACATGGCGATGAATTCGGATATGCTGACACCTGAAAAGAGGGTGGGGAATCAGGAATAATCCGATGATCCAAAGAAATTCCCGGGAAGGAAGGATTGCAGCGGACGCCTGCAGATGCTTCCGGTAAGTTCCGGATGGAAATTGATCAAACAAACAGTGGCAGGTCTTTCATCGGAGAGGGACGCGGTCTGGTTCAGAACCCGCAGATCGCAAGTTGAAAACAAGAATTGTCTCATATATAATAATACCGCGTTTTGATGTCATTCTGCCATGCCAAACGGCGGGCTGAATGCCGAAATGTGGCAGAAACCAAATCATCCAAAGGAATCATCTGAAAGGCGAAAAAACAATGCTTGACATAAAATTTCTGAGAGAGAATCCGGAGATTGTAAAACAGAATATCAGAAACAAGTTTCAGGACCAGAAGCTTCCGCTGGTAGACGAAGTCATTGAGCTGGACAAGAAAAACCGCGAGATCAAGGGTGAGGTGGAGTCCCTCCGCGCCAGCAGAAACAAGCTCTCCAAAGAAATCGGCGGGCTGATGAAGAACGGCCGGAAAGAGGAAGCCGAGAAGATCAAGGCGCAGGTGACTGCCAATGCGAACCGGGTGAACGAGCTGACGGAGGAAGAGCGCAAGGTCGAGGAGAGAATCCGCGAAATTATGCTGGTCATCCCCAACATCATCGATCCCTCGGTTCCGATCGGAAAGGATGATTCCGAGAATGTAGAGCTCGAGCGCTTCGGCGAGCCGGTCGTTCCCGACTATGAGATTCCCTATCACCTGGACATTCTGGAAAGCCTCGGCGGCGTCGATCTGGATGCAGCCAGAAGAGTGGCGGGAAACGGATTCTACTATCTGATGGGTGATGTTGCGCGCCTGCACTCCGCGGTTCTCACTTATGCCAGAGACTTCATGATTGACAAGGGATTCACCTACGTCATCCCGCCTTATATGATCCGCCGCAGCGTTGTGGACGGCGTCATGAGCTTTGATGAGATGGACGCGATGATGTACAAGATCGAAGGGGAAGACCTTTATCTCATCGGTACCTCGGAACATTCCATGATCGGCAAGTTCAAGGAAACGGTGAACCCGGAGGAAAAGCTTCCCTATACGCTGACCAGCTATTCTCCGTGCTTCCGCAAGGAAAAGGGAGCCCATGGAATTGAAGAGAGAGGGCTGTACCGGATCCATCAGTTCGAAAAGCAGGAGATGATCGTGATCTGCAAGCCGGAAGACAGCATGATCTGGTATAATCGTTTATGGAAATACACAGTTGAGCTGTTCCGCTCCATGGATGTGCCGGTCCGTACACTGGAGTGCTGCTCCGGAGATCTCGCTGACCTGAAGGTAAAATCCTGCGATGTGGAGGCGTGGTCGCCGAGACAGAAGAAGTATTTTGAGGTCGGAAGCTGCTCTAACCTGGGCGATGCACAGGCAAGAAGACTTGGCATCCGCATCAAGGGCGCGGACGGAAAGAACTATCTCGCACATACGCTGAACAACACGGTGGTTGCTCCGCCGCGTATGCTGATTGCTCTGGTTGAGAACAATCTGCAGGCAGACGGCACCGTGAGAATCCCGGAGGTGCTTCGCCCGTACATGGGCGGAAAGTCCGTCCTCGAGAAGACAAAATAAACAGCACTGCGTTCTGCAGTCAACCCGGAAGGAGGTGCTATGAACCGATATCTGTCATCCGTCGGATTTTCCTATATCAGAGATCAGAAGCAGCTGAAGGAACTTCTGGGCAGCATTACCGCTTCCCCGGACCGGGAGATGATTCTCCCGGGGAAAAACGACGGCGAGTATTCGAGACTCTGTATCCGCGAGACAGGCAGCGATACGGGAATCGGCGTTTATGGCACCGTCGATTCCAGCGGTGCCTTTGAGACAGAGTACTATTATCCCTATATTGACAGCCATGTGTGTTCGACGCTGGCGGAATGCGACATCGAAAAACAGACCGAGAAAGACGCGTGGAGCGGTGTCTGCGATGACTATCATCTGGGCATGAATCTGATTTTTTCCCTTCTGAACTTCATGGAGTACCGCAGGAGGGAATCTCTGACCGGCATGACGCCGGGAGTCAACGGAGTGTGCCTTTCCGGACTGGCTGTGAATGGAAAGGTACTGCTGCCGGTGCATAAGACGGAAGATCAGATCCGGATTCAGGAAAAGGAAGAGCTTCGCTCGGAAAAACTGATGAGCGCGGCGATGAACGGGGATCAGGATGCGATGGATGAGCTGACCTACGATGACATGAATACCTACTCCAGTGTCAGCCGCAGGATCGAGAAGAATGATATCTATTCCGTTATTGAAACGTTCATCCTGCCGGGCGGCGTGGAATGCGACCAGTATACGGTGATGGGATATATTTCTTCCGTGTCTGAGAATACCAATCCGCTGACCGGAGAAAAAATCAACATTCTGGAAGTTGTGAGCAATCAGATTCCGATGCGGCTTGCCATTTCGTCTGAGGAACTGCTCGGCACGCCGAAAGTCGGCTGCCGTTTCAAGGCCGATATCTGGCTGCAGGGACGGGCCATTCTCGACATGCCGTCCGGCGGGATGTCGATGACGGGGTGAAGCCGGAATGTCTGCTGCCTGCAGTACAGTTCGGATCAGGAGAGACAAAGCCGGATGCAAAGAAAAAATCCGGAGCAGCCCTGCAATAGATCTGTATCCGGAGGCATCAGCCGGATCAGGCTTAGATGACCAGGCGGAAAGCGGAAGCTCGAATCGGGCAGAGGCAGACGTCGAAGGGGAGAATCATGAAGTGTGTGACACCAGAGCTGCTGTACGACTACAGCTCTTTTTATTCGCTGCAGTGGAGTCCGTCCGGCCGGCAGGCGGCGGCGATCTGCGCCGTCGGAGACCGGGAAAAAAAGGATTACCGGCGGGATCTCTGTCTGATCCGCGGCGAACAGGTTGTCCGCCTGACCTGGGCAGGCGATGTGCGGTTCTTCCTCTGGGAGGACGATGAGACGCTGCTGTTTGCAGCGGATCGCACAGAGGAAGAGAAGAAGAGGCGGAAATACGGCGAGCCATTTACTGCCATTTACCGGCTTTCGACAGAAGGCGGCGAGGCGCAGCTGGCGTTTGAGGTTCCCTTCGACGCCACTTCCGGGCGCAGACTTTCCGGGAACCAGTATCTGTTCTCCGGAGGGCTGGATCTGCACATGGCAGATTACATAACCTGGCCGGAAGAGGAGAGAAAACACTTCCTGGAAGCGCAAAGAAAAGAGGACGCGGTGGCCGCTGTCTGCGACGAAAGCCCGTGGTGTGCAAACGGTGTCGGACTGATCAGCGGAAAAAGAACGGCGCTTTACCGGTGGAATGCCGCGGAGAAAACGGCGGAACGCCTCACGGATCCGGAGATCGACGTGAGCGGGTATGATACGGATGGAAAGACTGTCATCTATGTCGGGGAGAAAATCTGCGGACGGAGAACCATGCGGGAGAGGCTCTGGCAGACCTGGCTGGAGGATCGGGAGACCAGGCAGCTGGCGGTTCCGGAGATGTATTTTCATTTTATATGCTTTGCGGGACCGGAGCTTCTCTTTGCGGCGTCGGACGGGAAGCGGTACGGCGTCAATGAGAATCCGAAGATCTTCCGGTATGATTTTGCGGAGGATCAGGCGGTGGAAATCGCCGATCCGGATCTCGGGACATCCAATGAGGTGCTGACCGACGTGTCGCTGCACGAGGAAGCGGTGGTGCATGGGGACCGTTCGGGCGTATATTTTGCCTCGACAGTCCGGAATCACACGGAGATTTTCCGGGCTGCACCAGATGGCAGTGTGGAGACGGTCATCCAGCGGGAGGGCAGCATCAGCGGATTTGATGTGAAAAATGGCAGATTTCTCCTGTCGGCGCTGTATCAGATGCTCCCGGAGGAAATCTATTCCTGGGAGAGCGGAGCCGGATTCCGTCAGATCACGCATGTGAACGAAAAACTGCTGCAGGATACGTACGTGGCCGCACCGCACAGGGTGACGGTGCAGAGTGAGGGCCTGGACATTGACGGGTGGGTCCTTTATCCGAAGGATTTTCAGCCGGACCAGAAATATCCCGCGATTCTGGACATTCACGGCGGGCCGAAGTGCGCCTACGGCGAAGTGTATTTCCATGAGATGCAGGTCTGGGCGTCGGAGGGATATTTCGTGCTGTACTGCAATCCCTATGGCGGCGATGGCAGGGGCAATGCCTTTGCGGCGATGGCGGACCGGTACGGAACCACCGACTACCGCAATCTCATGGACTTTACGGACGAAGTGATCCGGAAGTTCCCTGCGATTGATCCGGGCAGACTGTGCGTGACCGGCGGAAGCTACGGCGGTTTCATGACGAACTGGGTTGTGACCCATACGAACCGGTTTGCGGCTGCGGCAACCCAGCGGTCCATCTCCAACTGGGTGAGCATGTACGGCATCTCCGATATTGGGCCGATGTTTGCCGAAGACCAGAATGACGCGAAGTTCACGACCGCGGAGGGAATCGAACAGATGTGGCGGCACAGTCCGCTGAAATACATCGCTGCGGCCGAGACGCCGACATTGGTTCTGCACAGTGATGAGGATCACCGCTGCCCGGTTTCGGAGGGAATCCAGTTTTACACGGCACTCCGGGAAAAGGGCGTGGACGCGCGGATGGTCATATTCCACGGAGAGAATCACGAGCTGTCGAGAAGCGGAAAGCCGGAGGCCAGGATCCGCAGGCTGAAGGAAATCCATGACTGGTTTGAACGGCATCTGAATGGATGAGACAGATCAATACACGGCCGGCTCTGACCGGCATTGGAATGCCTGACAGACGGATGAAATCATAACGGGTCTGATCAGCGGCTGCGCTGCTGACAGACAGAAGTCTTGCGATTGCCCGGAGCATTCTGCAGGAATGTTTCCGGGAGGGGAGGTTGAAAACTGTGAAGGTATTTGTGACAGGAGTCGGCGGCCAGCTTGGCCATGATGTGATGAATGAACTGGCGGGCCGCGGTATGGAAGCGGTCGGCAGTGATATTCTGGCAGCTTATCCGCATCCGGAGGAGAATGCGCCGGTGGCGAAGATGCCCTATGTGCAGCTTGACATCACGAATGCGGCAGATGTGATGAGGGTGCTGAAAGAAACTGATCCGGATGTGATCGTTCACTGTGCGGCCTGGACTGCGGTGGATCTTGCAGAGGATGCGGACAAGCAGGCAAAGGTCTTTGCCATCAATGCCGGTGGGACGCGCAATATCGCTGAGGCGGCAGCGCAGATTGGCGCAAAGATGGTGTATATCAGCACCGATTACGTTTTCAACGGACAGGGAACGACGCCCTGGGATCCCGACTGCAAGGATTATGCACCGCTGAACGTATACGGCAAGAGCAAGCTGGAGGGCGAGCTGGCGGTTTCGGAGCTTCTGAAGAAGTATTTCATTGTCCGCATTGCCTGGGTGTTCGGCGTCAATGGAAAGAACTTTATCCGGACCATGCTCCGGGTCGGCCAGACCCACGACGAAGTGCGGGTGGTCAATGACCAGATCGGCACGCCGACCTATACGCTGGACCTGTCCCGGCTTCTGGTGGATATGATCGGCACGGATCGCTACGGATATTATCATGTGACAAATGAGGGCGGCTATATCTCCTGGTATGATTTCACGAAGGAAATTTACCGGCAGGCGGGGCTGTCCACAAAGGTTACACCGGTGACCACGCAGGAGTACGGGCTGTCGAAGGCGGCACGGCCGTTCAACTCCCGGCTGGACCGCAGCAAGATTGTGAAAAACGGATTCACGCCGCTTCCCGACTGGAAGGATGCCCTGGCAAGGTATCTGAAGGTTCTGAAGAATGAGGGCGTTTATTAAACGGGCAGAAGCTGTCAGAGAAGGAGAATGAAATGGGACAGATTAAGGTAACAAAGGCACCGATCGAAGGTCTGTATATCATTGAGCCGACGGTACACGGAGACGAGAGAGGATATTTCATGGAAACCTATAACCAGCGGGACTGCCATGAGGCGGGGCTGGACATGGTTTTTGTGCAGGACAATCAGAGCATGTCGACGAAGGGGGTTCTCCGCGGCCTGCATTTCCAGAAGCAATACCCGCAGGGAAAACTGGTCCGCGTGATCCGCGGCCGGGTGTTTGATGTGGCGGTAGACCTTCGCACCGGGAGCGCAAGCTACGGAAAGTGGTTTGGCGTGGAACTAACGGAGGAGAACAAGAAGCAGTTTTATATTTCTCCTGGATTTGCGCACGGCTTTATGGTTCTGAGCGATGTGGCGGAATTCTGCTACAAAGTGACGGATTTCTATCACCCGGGAGATGAGGGCGGCCTTGCCTGGAATGATCCGGAGATCGGCATCGTCTGGCCGGAGCTGAAGGGTTCCTACAGCGGTTCCGCATCCAGCGAGGGTTATACGCTGGAAGACGGAACGAAGCTGAATATCAATACAAGAGATCAGAGCTGGAAGGGCCTGAAAGATACATTCCACTTTACGAATCTCTGATGATTTGCACCATTCTGCGTCTGACGGTCTGTACCTTTCTGCGGCAGAGCGTACGTTGTTCCTGTCCGGCTGCCCCGACGGATTGATATCCCGGTTGTTTTTTGGGAGGGTGAATCGGCCGGGCGGCAATGACAGGAGCGGGCAGGTGCAATCACCGGGATCAGGTAGACAGAAATAACCGGAACTTTACAAGAATCCTGCGGCAATGTTATAATATTGCACAGATATTCCAATCGGTACACCCGCAGCCCAGAGTGCTGCCGGGCGCGTGAGGATGAGCCGGAATCATCCATCAGAATGCACAGCATTTCTGTGCGGGAGGAGAATGCTATGGCAGGGGAAAAAGTCGTTCACACGAAATTTGGCGAAGGCGAAATCACCGGACAGGATGACAGACATGTCACGGTTCAGTTCAGCAATGGCCTGACGAAAAAATTCCTCTATCCGCAGGCATTCGTTTCTTTTCTGAAATATGAAGATGCCGCACTTCAGCAGAAGGCGGAAGAGGCGGCCGGAGCAGTGCAGAAGGCGGCGGACACTGCCAGACAGGAGCGTCACGAGCAGTTCGAGGCGGAGGACAATGAGCGCCGCGAGCAGAGAAACGAGGCGGCTGCCGTCAAAAAGAAGAATGCGGAGGCCAAGGCGGCCAGGGAAGAGAAGGCTGCGCTGGAGGCCGCAAAGCTGCGCAAAAGCCTGTAACGGTTCTGCACAGCTATTTGCGGAGGCATCGCTTACGGAGGCACTGATTCATGAATCTGCAGAAAAAAAAGCTGTTTCTGTTTGACATCGATGGAACCATCGCAAACGGGACCCATCTGATCGACGGTACAGAGGAGCTTCTGCAGCAGATTCATGCGTGCGGCGGTGAGTACATCTTTATCACCAACAATTCCACGAAAAGCATCCGGGACTACGTCCGGAAATTTGATCGGTGGGGAATTCCCACGGCGGAGAAAAATTTCATCACCGCTTCCTATATGACGGTACAGTTTCTGCGGCAGAAATACGCCGGCCGGCAGATCTATTTGATGGGAACCGCTTCGCTGGAGAAAGAACTGCGGGATGCGGGCATCTCGGTGACGACGGACAGCGGGAGCGAGCAGATTGACTGTGTGCTGATCGGCTATGACAGCGAGCTGACCTATGAAAAACTGGTGGAGTGCTGCCGTGTGCTGTTGACGCGGAAGGTTGACTATCTGGCGACCAATCCGGATCTGGTTTGTCCGATCGAGTTCGGCTTCATACCGGACTGCGGTTCCATCTGCCAGATGCTGGAGAATGCGGTCCGGCGCCGGCCTTTCTTTATCGGGAAGCCGGATCCCGGGATGGTGGTTGAGGCGATGCGGCAGACCGGATTTACCGGGGAAGAGACACTGGTGATCGGCGACCGGATGTACACAGATATTCTGTGCGGTGTCAATGCGGGTGTCGATACTGCCCTGGTGCTGACCGGCGAGGCGACCAGAGAGGAGGAGAAGCACTCTTCCTATCACGCATCAGCTGTTTATACGAATGTCCGTGAGCTTCTGGAGGAATGGGAGCATGCGCGGCAGACGGACGGACCGGTTCGGTTCTGAGTGAGAGTGGATTGCAAGGGGGCAGTTCTGTGAAAAGACAGAGACTGCCTTTTTTTGTGCGAAAAGAGGCACGTTGATTTTTCCATTGCCAGCCGGTGAGGCCTGCGGTCCGGCCGGGTCTGCGGGTCTTTGCGCCGGGGGGGAGGAGCGTGCCCCGATGCCGCTGCCTGTCGGTGTGGAATGCGTTCTGTCGTTCACGACTGAGCGGGCAGAAGCATTGTTTCGCGGCCGGATGGTTTGAAGCAGACGATTTCAACAATGAGATAGAAAGAGAGATAGAAGGAGGCGAGGGCAACGTTTTCACAGAGCAGTCAGAAAAATGGAAAAAATCAGAAAGATCCGAAACACCAGAACAAATCAAATCATTCAAATAACGGCGAAAGCCAGGAACGCGGAAAGGCCCCGGTGTCCTTGAAGAACCCGGAGGATCAGAAAGTCCGGGAGGAATCGAAGGCTCCTGGGCCCACGAAAATCCAGGAGAATCAGAAAGCACCGGAGGGTCGGGAAATTCCCGGGGATTCACCGGATGCGAAAAAACGGAAAAACCGCCTTCCCTGGGGATCCGGTGCGTTTTCCGCGGAAAAACTGAAGAGCAATCTGCCGGGCCTTCTTCTGTGCACGGTGCTCTGGCGCTTTACCGCACTGGTAGCGATGATCTACCTCTTTGAGATCCTGCTCCGCTTTGCCCTGCATTTTACAAAGTACAGCTATGTGACACTGCAGAATCTGCCCAGACTTCTTCTGACGCCGGCTGCCATTGCCGGGATTCTTCTTCTGGCGCTGGCTTTTCTGCTGCTCGTCTATTTTGAGAAAATGATGCTGATCAACGGCGTCCAGGCGGGCGCCGCCGGGGTCCGGATGAACCTGGCACAATTTTTTTCCGGCGGATTCAGCAGGGGCGCGCTCTATTTCCGGCGCTATTTTCTGTTCACGGCGGGGCCTTTTACGGCCTTTGAACTTCTGCTCTCGCTTCCCTTTGTTCTGGAGCTGAGTTTTCGAATCAATCCGTTTTCCACCTACCTGCCGATCCTCCTGCGGCGGAAACCGGCGCTGATCGGCATAGCGGCGGTGATTGTCCTTCTCGCGGTCTATTCTTTTCTGCGCAGCTATTCGGTATGGTTTCGGATTGAGAAGGGAATTCCGCGTCGGGAAAGCCACCGGATGGGGCGGAGAATGGCAGAAAGGCATGCGGTTGTCCGAATTCTCGATTTCTGTGCGGCGGAATTGTCTTCCATTCTCTGCTGGATTGCGCTCCGCTTTCTGGTCACCCTGATTGTATCCCTCTTCTGCCGTATTTTTGTGGCGTCGGACCTGCGCACGGCAGTGATTCTGACCCTGAAACAGTATATTTCCATCATTACGCTGCTCCTGGCCCCGGCCCTGGCCTCAGTGCTGCACACAAAGCTTCTCTGTGCCGAGTTTTACACGTTCTCCAGTGAGTCGCCAAAACAGCAGCTGCATCTTCCTGGCGCACTGTCGCAGAGACAGACTGGCGTGATCTCTCTGGTGATGGCTTCCGTTCTGGCCGCTGCGATTCTCTTTCCGGTCAGGGATATCTATTCCGGCGCCATTCAGGCGGAGCGCACCGCAGCGCCTGCGCAGATTGCAGCCCATCGCGGATTTTCCTCGGCTGCGCCGGAGAACAGCCTGCCTGCCATGAACCTCGCGGTGGATTTTATGGCAGATTACGCGGAAATTGATGTGCAGTGCACTGCAGACGGCCAGGTCGTGCTTTTTCACGATGCCAGTGTCAGGCGGTTTACCGGCCGGAACACAAAAGTTTCCGACATGACTCTGGCCGAGATGAAGGAGATTGACCTCGGGAAGGGATATGACGACGAATATGCGGGGACACAGGTTCCTACGCTGGCAGAGGCACTGGAGTGCGCGAAAGGGCGGATTCATCTTCTGATTGAGCTGAAACGGAATGATGCCAGCGATGATCTTGCGCAGCAGGTGGTATCCCTGGTGGAAGAGTACGGGATGGAGAACAGCTGTATTTTCCAGTCGACGGACTACCGTTACCTGTATCAGCTCAAGCAGATCAACCCGGATCTGACCTGCGGCATCATCATCTCCTCCGCCTTTGGCAATGTCTATACCAGCAACCCCAACATAGACTTTTTCTGTGTCCGCTCGGCGTTTGTCACGGGATCCGCCGTGCGCAGCGTGCAGAAGTCCGGCAAGCAGATCTATGCCTGGACGGTGGACACCAGGGATGAGATGGAGCGGATGAAGCGTCTCTCGGTGAACGTAATTATTACGGATTATCCGGTTCTTGCCAGAGAGGTGCTGTATCGCATCGACCGCGATGAATTTATTCAGTCGGTGCTGGATCAGATGCAGGCGGCCGCAGATTCCGGCGAGGACGAGACGGCAGAGTCGGTGGAAGAGGGCACGGTCCCGGCAACTGTGATGCCGACCGTGGGAACCGCGCCGGAAAATCCGGAGCCGGACGCATTGGAGCCGGAGACCGCACTGGCGCCGGAGAATCTGGAGCCGGAGACAGCCCTGGCGCCGGAAGCCCCGGAACCTGAAACGGCCCTGGCGCCGGAAGCCCCATCATCGAACGGTCCGGGAGAGCAGCCGGATGCAGCCGCGGTATCAGATTTCCGGAACCGCGCGGATCCGTGCAGCAGCCAAAGAAGGAACCTTGGCCGGAAACAACGGCGGGAAAACGGACAATTTTTTACTCCATCCGACAAAACAGGCTGAAATACAATCCGGGAATGATATCGATTTAAAAACAAGATTCATTCCTGATATAAAAGAGCAGAGAAATCAAGAAGATTTTTCGGGAGCCGCGCCTTCTCTTGAAAACGCGGCTCCCGTTCTGTATCCTTTCGCATCGAAACAGACCCAAAATACTGAGAAAGATTCCTGAAATAAAAACAGGAATGTTTCCGAAAAAGAACAATCCGGACTTGCCTGACCCTTGTAATGGCGAAATCGATATGCTAATATATGCTCAGAGCCGAGAGAGTGGTTCTCCTGGCACTGATATTAAAGGAGGTAACATATGGCACAGTTTGATCAGTGGGCTGGATTCAAGGGCAGACTTTGGACCAATGAAGTCAATGTCCGTGATTTCGTCCAGAATAACTACACCCCTTATGATGGTGATTCCAGTTTCCTGGCGGGCCCGACCGACGCAACCACAGCTCTCTGGAACGAGGTTCAGAAGCTTCAGAAGGCTGAGAGAGACAAGGGCGGCGTTCTTGATATGGAGACCAAGGTTGTTTCCGATATCACTTCCTACGGCGCAGCTTACATCAAGGACGATATGAAGGATCTCGAGCAGATCGTCGGCCTGCAGACCGATAAGCCTCTGAAGAGAGCATTCATGCCTTACGGCGGCATCAAGATGGCCGAGGAAGCATGCCAGATGTACGGCTACACCCCGGATCCTGAGCTGCACAAGATCTTCACCGTTTATCACAAGACCCACAATGACGGCGTGTTCGATGCCTACACCCCGGAGATGAAGGTCTGCCGTCACAACAAGATCCTGACCGGTCTGCCGGATACCTACGGCCGTGGCCGTATCGTAGGCGATTATCGCCGTGTTGCTCTGTACGGCATTGACTTCCTGATCAAGGAGAAGCAGAACGACTTCGCGAACTGCGGAGACGGCACCATGACCGATAATGTCATCCGCCTGAGAGAGGAAATCGCCGAGCAGATCAAGGCCCTCAAGGCAATGAAAGTGATGGCTGCGGATTACGGCTTCGATATCTCCGTTCCGGCAAAGAACGCGAAGGAAGCTGTTCAGTGGCTGTACTTCGGATACCTTGCTGCCATCAAGACCCAGAACGGTGCTGCAATGTCTGTCGGCCGTGTCTCCACCTTCCTTGATATTTACATCGAGAGAGATCTTGAGAACGGCGTGATCACCGAGAGCCAGGCACAGGAGCTCATCGACCACTTCGTCATGAAGCTTCGTATGGTCAAGTTCGCCCGCATCAAGTCTTACAACGAGCTGTTCTCCGGCGACCCGGTATGGGCTACGCTTGAAGTCGCCGGCATGGGCCAGGACGGACGTTCGATGGTAACCAAGGACGACTTCCGCTTCCTGCACACCCTTGAGAACATGGGACCGGCTCCGGAGCCGAACCTGACGGTTCTCTACACCAAGAGACTTCCGATTGCCTTCAGAACCTATGCGGCAGCGATCTCTGTGAAGACATCCTCCATCCAGTACGAGAACGATGATGTCATGAGACCGATCTGGGGCGACGATTATTCCATCTGCTGCTGCGTATCTGCTACGCAGACCGGTAAGGAAATGCAGTTCTTCGGCGCTCGCGCAAACCTTGCAAAGGCTCTTCTGTACGCAATCAACGGCGGCGTTGATGAGCACAGTGCAATGCAGGTTGCTCCGGCATATCAGCCGACGAAGGAAGACAAGGACGGCTATCTTGTCTATGACGAAGTCATGAAGAAGTACGACGTCATGCTTGACTGGCTGGCCGGCATCTATGTCAATGTCCTGAACCTCATTCAGTACATGCACGACAAGTATTACTATGAGGCAGCGGAGATGGCTCTGATCGATACGGATGTACGCAGAACCTTCGCTACCGGTATTGCTGGATTCTCGCACGTTGTTGACTCCCTGAGCGCTATCAAGTACGCAAAGGTGAAGCCGGTGCGCACCACCGTGTCCGTTACCAACCCGAAGACCGGAAAGGTTACCTCCGCGGACAACATCGCGACCGATTTCATCATCGAGGGAGACTTCCCGCGCTACGGCAACGATGATGACCGTGCAGACGATATCGCTGTATGGCTGCTCCGCACCTTCATCACGAAGATCAAGAAGCACCACACCTATCGCGATTCCGAGCCGACGACTTCCATCCTTACCATTACCTCCAACGTGGTATACGGCAAGGCTACCGGAACTCTTCCGGATGGACGTCCGGACAAGGAGCCGCTGTCTCCTGGTGCAAATCCGTCCTACGGCGCAGAGAAGAGCGGCCTGATCGCTTCCCTGAACTCTGTTGCAAAGGTTCCGTATGAGTATGCACTGGACGGCATTTCCAATACGCAGACCATCAGCCCGAGCGCACTCGGCAACGATGACAGCGAGCGTGCTTCCAGACTGGTCAATGTCCTTGACGGATATTTCCAGAATGGTGCACATCACCTGAACGTCAACGTGTTCGGTACCGAGAAGCTGATCGACTGCATGAATCATCCGGAGAAGCCGGAGTACGCAAACTTCACCATCCGCGTTTCCGGTTATGCGGTTAAGTTCATCAGCCTGACCAAGGAGCAGCAGCTGGATGTTATTAAGAGAACCTGCCACAAGACGCTGTAATCCGGCGCCGGTCCGCGGTTGCGGACAGGTTGTTCTCTGAGACAGACATTGCGGGGGCAGGTGAGTTCATCACCTGCCCCCGTTTGATACAAATTGATGCAAAGGGGACAGAAATGGTTCTGCCGCCGGCGGGTCAGCCTCGCACCGGCCGGAAGAACCGCAGTATTCAGATTCCCCTGTGCGGCGCGGTGCACAGCACCTTTAGGAAAGACAGCAAGGCAGAGAGCCGGGAGGCGGCATTATGGCAGACGAACCAATCAAAGGAATTGTTCATTCACTCGAATCTTTCGGCGGCTCGGACGGGCCGGGGATCCGCTACATTGTCTTTCTGAACGGCTGCAACATGCGCTGCCGCTACTGTCACAACCCGGATACCTGGGCCAGGAAAAATGTGACGCTCTATACGTCCGATGAGCTTCTGGAAAAGATCGAGCGCACCAGAAGTTACTGGGGCGACGAGGGCGGGCTGACCGTCAGCGGCGGGGAACCGCTGCTGCAGATCGATTTTCTGATCGATCTCTTTACCAAGGCCCACGCGCGCGGCATCAACACCTGCATCGACACCGCAGCGCAGCCCTTCACCCGGGAGGAGCCGTTCTTTTCTAAATTCCAGAAACTGATGGAAGTCACGGACCTTCTGCTGTTTGACATCAAGCACATCGATCCGGAGAAGCACAAATGGCTGACCGGTAAAACCAATGAAAATATCCTCGACTGTGCCAGATATCTTTCGGATATCGGGAAGCCGGTGTGGATCCGGCATGTGCTGGTGCCAGGTGTGAACACGGATGTGGAAGATCTGCAGAAAACGGCGGATTTTATTGCGACGCTGAAGAATGTGGAGGAAGTCGACATCCTTCCGTATCACACCATGGGTGTGTTCAAGTGGGAGGAGCTCGGCATTCCCTATACGCTGGAAGGCGTGGAGCCGCCGACCGATGAGCAGGTCGCCCTGGCAAAGAAGATCCTGAAGGTCGATTCCTACAAGAACAAGAAAAAACAGTGAGAAAATGCCCGGAAACGATGCCGCGGGGAACCTCCTCCCGCACATCCGGCGGGACAAAATCAAAGAAAAGAGCCACAGGGCCGCATTGGGCGGCTCTGTGGCTCTTTTGTCAGGTTTCGCATCGGAGATCTACGGCTTCTGCCGGATCAGGACCTGCATCCGTCGGTTCTGCAGCTTCTGCGGCAGAAAAATCTGAAATGGGCAGCCTGCGGCCATGGAATCCCGCGCTGCAGGCTGCTCTCTGATCGCTGTGCGGCCGGAAATGTCTTATCATTGCGCGGAAACAGCAAAAATGTTAAGATGATCAGAGAACTATACACTAATTTGCGTGTACGCCGCAAGGGGCGGAAAATGCCGCGTTGGAAACGGGGCATTTTCCGCCTGCGCCGCGGAATACCGCAGAATTCCGAGAGATTGATATGAAGCGCAAAAACCTGGAATTAATCATCACCGCACTCCTGTATATGGCGGTGGCTGTGCTGAGCAGTTTTCTACCCTACCTTCTGATGCGAGATACCCGGAAACTGCGGGGCGTGATTGCGGGCGGGAACATTTTCTGGCGTCTGATCTTCCCTGTCATGGTGTCGGAGCTGATTGCCCTGTGCATGACTCTGATGAACGGGAGGTATTCCTTCCGCAAGGTCAGTTTCCCGCGGTATGCGGTGCAGGCACTGGTTGAGACTCTCGCGACGTCCGGCATCTGGGCGGTTATTCTGGTCGGCCAGAAGAGCATTGTCACACAGTCCCGCTGGTATATGGGGACAACCATGATTCTGCACTTTGTCATGCTGACGTTCGGGTTGTGGGCGGTCCAGACCTATGCGATCCGCCGCTACTACCGCACGAATTATGCGACCATGGTCGGGATTGTCACGACAAGGGATCAGGCGGACCGGGTGATCCGGCTTCTGCGCAAAGACTGGTCCAGAAAGCTGGTTGCGCTTGCGCTGCTGGATGAAAAGGTTCCCGTGTATGACTATGCCAATGCCGACGGGAAGCCAAACGGCGGGGCAAAGGTCGAGGAGATTGATCATGTGCCCGTCATGGCGGATGCCGCTTCGCTGATCGCGTGGGCCCGGCAGAGCGCTGTGGACGAGATTTTTGTGGTGGCGGACAGCAATGACCGGCAGGACGTCCTCACCGATCTGAAAGCGCTGACCCAGATGGGCATCCCGGTCTATCTGTCGATCCCGTCGGTGGAGAAGATGCAGCACTTTCTGGCCGTCGAGGAAGATATGGGCTATACACCGCGGGTGGATCACAGCCTGACGTACCTTCGGGATTCCGACGGGCAGAATGATATCCCGCTTGCCGCGTTTGAACCGCCCCGGCAGCTGCTTCGCTGGATGATTGCAAAACGAGCGCTGGACATTGTGGGCGGACTGATCGGCTCGACGGTGACACTGATCCTGACGATTCCGATCGGCATCCTGATCCGGCGGGAATCGCCGGGACCGGTCTTTTTCGCGCAGGAGCGGGTGGGAAAGAACGGCCGCAAGTTCAGAATGTACAAATTCCGGTCGATGGTGGCGGATGCCGAGAAGCAGAAGGCGGCGCTCATGGCGCAGAACGAGATGGACGGACCGATGTTCAAGATGAAGGACGATCCGCGCATCACAAAGGTCGGCCGTTTTCTGCGGAAAACCTCGCTGGATGAGTTCCCGCAGTTTTTCAATGTGCTGAAGGGGGACATGTCTCTTGTGGGGACGCGCCCGCCGACAGTGGCAGAGTTTGAGCAGTATTCCAATTATCACAAAAGGCGTCTGTCCATGAAGCCGGGAATCACTGGCCTGTGGCAGGTGAGCGGGCGGAGCGACATCACCGACTTTGAGGAGGTGGTCCGCCTGGACTGCAGCTATATCGACAACTGGTCCTTTGGGAAGGATCTGAAAATCCTCTGGAAGACGGTGTCGGCGGTGCTGTCGCGGCGCGGATCCGAATAAGCGGCTCTGCGCTGTCCGGATGACTGGAATCAGCAGCAGACCAGATGCAGGAGCCTGAGCAGTGAGCGGCAGGTGGAACAGACAATGAGAAAGGCAGGAAGGAAGATATGCGCATTATCAAAACGAAGGATTATGAGGAGATGTCTCTTCGCGCAGCGGAGATTTTGGCGGCGCAGGTCGTGATGAAGCCGGACTGTGTGCTGGGGCTGGCAACGGGTTCTTCGCCGGTGGGCCTTTACCAGCGTCTCATCGGCTGGCATGAGGAGGGCGTCCTGGATTTTGGCCGCGTGACGACGGTCAACCTGGACGAATACCGGGGACTTGCGCCGGAGCATCCGCAGAGCTATCGCTATTTCATGAACAGCAATCTGTTTGACCATATCAATATTGATAAGAAGAGAACGTTTGTGCCGGACGGCATTGCCTCGGACCCGGCGGCTGCCTGCGCGTCCTATGACCGGAAGATCAAAGACCTCGGCGGCCAGGACATCCAGCTTCTGGGCCTCGGCCAGAACGGCCATATCGGCTTCAATGAGCCGGCGGACAGCTTCCCGGTCGGCACACATGTGGTGTCCCTGACGGAGAGCACCATCGAGGCCAACAAGCGCTTCTTTGCCAGCCGTGAGGAGGTTCCGAAGGAAGCCATCACCATGGGAATCGCAAACATTCTGGAGGCCAGAAAGATTGTGCTGATTGCCAACGGGAAAGAGAAGGCACTCGCCGTTGCGGAGGCGTTCTTCGGCCCGGTGACCCCGAAGGTGCCGGCTTCCATCCTGCAGCTGCATCCGGATGTCGTTGTGATCTGTGACCAGGAGGCGCTCTCGCTGGTGCCGGGAGAGGGGGAATCGGTATGAGACAGGGAACGGGTGTTCTCCGCAGACTGGCCAGAGCCGCCGCGGCGGCTGCCCTGACGGCGGCGTTTGTGCTGACGGCGGCCGGATGCGCGGCCGGGGAACCGAAGCTGTCTGACCTGGCGGATCGTCTGCAGAGGGGTGCGGCCGAAAGCCGGGCCGCGGAGGGAACACTGACTTCGGATCCCGCCACCGGGAAACCGACCTATAACCTTCTTCTGATCGGTTCTGACCGGAGAGAAAAGACGTGGAACGGCAACTCCGACGCGGTGATGCTGGTGACTGTGAATTACGGCAGGCAGACCATCACGCTCACCTCTTTTATGCGCGACCTCGGTGTGGATATTCCGGGGTTGGGATACGGAAAACTGAACAGCGCCTATGCCAGAGGCGGGGCGGCTCTGCTGGAGAATACACTGACCGCAGACTTCGGCGTGCAGATCGACAACTATGCCGCGATGGACTTTGATACAACGGCGCAGGTCATCGATACGGTCGGCGGCGTGGACGCGGTGGTGACAACGGCGGAAGCCGAGGTCATGAAGAGCTACCTCGATGAGATGGGCAATCTGTATGGCTTCAACGCGGCAGACCTGTATGTAATCGGCCGGGATGACGGAGCCGCGACGCATCTGTCCGGGTTCCAGGCGGTTGCCTATGCCCGGAACCGCTATGTGGGCAACGGTGATTTCGAGCGCACGCAGCGGCAGAGAGAGGTGATGCTGTCGCTTCTGGAAAAACTTCGGACGGCCTCCGCGGAGCAGATCGTCAGCGCGGCCTCCGAGGCCCTGACGCTTTCCACGACCGACCTGTCGGCTGCGGATGCCGCGGCAATGGCGCAGCGCTTTATCGCGGCAGAGGATTATTCGGTGGTGGAGAACCGGGTGCCCTATGATGGGTATTATACGTCGGACGGGGAAAACCTGATTCCGGATCACGATGTCACCGTTTCCCTGCTGCAGCAGCTGTACCAGTAAGCATACGGACCCGCCCGCGGGCCGTACACGGGACTGCACATGAAATCGAACCTGAGACAGACCGTACACGGAACTGTACGTGGAATCGAACGTGGGCTGCGCGCGGAACCGCACAGAAACCGTACAACAGAGAGGAGTGCCGATTGTATCGCCTGACTTCAAAGCTTGTGATTTACAGTAATATCAAGGCGGACAGTATCCTCGGACGGCTGTCGGAAATCTGCCGGCGTTTTGACGACGGCGATACGCCGGATGAGGAGCTGTCCCGGGATATTCTCCGGGAAATCCACCGACTGCTGGACCTTGCCACGGTGTACGGATTCAACCGCAACCTGTGGCACAACTATCTGGCTTTCCTTCTGGCCATGACGGAGACACCGTTTACGCTGGTATCCGAGAAAGTCGGTGCCAACGAGGGCTCGGTGAATGTATTTGCAAAGAGCGACCTGCACATTTTCAAGCAGCTCTTTGACTATGATTTCTCCCGCATCGAAAAGAGGCTCGGGCTGAACTGCTTTTCCGTGATTGAGAATTTTCAGGCAGTGGAAAAGAAGGAGAGGATCTACAACCGCAGTGTCAGCGAGAAGGTGCAGGAGCTCTCCGCGGCCATTGAGCAGGCGGAGACGGACGATGAGATGTACCGCACGGTGACAGACTTTTATGCCCGCTACGGGGTGGGAAAGCTGGGCCTGAACAAGGCGTTCCGCGTCTCCGATGATCCGGATTCGGAGCTTTTGATTCCGATCACCAACACGATGAATGTCACCCTGGACGATCTGGTCGGCTATGAGGAGCAGAAGAAGCGGCTGGTGGAGAATACCGAAGCTTTTGTGGATGGCAGGGCGGCAAACAACGTGCTGCTGTACGGCGACGCCGGCACGGGCAAATCCACCAGTGTCAAGGCGGTTCTGAACCAGTACTACAGCCGCGGCCTCCGCATGATCGAGCTGTACAAATATCAGTGCAGGGATCTCGCCCGTGTGATTGCGGAGATCAAGAACCGCAACTACCGCTTTATCATCTACATGGACGACCTCTCGTTTGAGGATACCGAGCTGGAGTACAAGTATCTGAAAGCCATCATCGAGGGCGGGCTGGAGCCGAAGCCGGACAATGTCCTGATCTACGCGACCTCCAACCGCCGCCATCTGGTGCACGAGTCCTACAGCGACCGGAACGATGCGGACAGCGACGACATGCACCGCAACGACACGATCCAGGAGAAGCTGTCCCTCGCGGCGCGGTTCGGCGTGCAGATCGGATATTTCCGCCCGTCGCCGGCGGAGTACCAGAATATCGTCAAAGTACTCGCGGAACAATATCCGCAGATTCACCTGTCTGAGGCAGAGCTGAAGCGGGAGGCGACCCGTTGGGAGCTGGCCCACGGCGGCATTTCGGGCCGGGCGGCGAGACAGCTGGTGGATTACCTGGCCGGAACCGCGGGAATCCGGACCGGCAATTCCTGAGGAAAGAATTTGAAGAGAAATCAGAAAAATACGGCGTCCGCATCGAGCGCCGGAAAAGAATCGGCGGTGGAACGGGGAAAACGCTGGCTGGAGGAGGAATTCGGCATCCGGCCGGAGCGGAAGAAGCAGCCGATGACCAGAGAGCGCGTGAAGGGGATTGTGATCACCCTTGCCGTGATTGCGGTGATGATCGCGGTGATGGTGGTCATTCTGAGACCGGTGCGGGGCATGCTCTCGGATCCGGAGCAGATCCGGGCGTACATTGAAGGTCTCGGTCCGGTTGGGATCTTCGCTTTCATGGGAATGAACATTCTGCAGGTCTTTGCCGCCGTGGTCCCCGGCGGCCCTTTTGAAATTGCCGCGGGATATATCTACGGCGTTTTCAAGGGCGCGCTGATCTGCGATGCCGCCATGACCCTGGGGAGCATCTGCACCTTCCTTCTGGGCCGCACGCTGGGGCTGAGGTTTGTGCGCATCTTTGTGACGGAGGACGAGCTGAAGAATGCGAAAATCCTCCGGACGAGCGGAAAGTCGACCCTGCTCACCTTCCTGCTGTTTCTGATTCCGGGAACACCGAAGGATATGCTGTCCTATCTGGTGGGACTGACCGATATGAAGCTGCACATGTGGATTGCGATCTGCGCCGTCGGCCGGTTCCCGGCGATTTTGCTCTCCACCGCCAGCGGGATTGAGCTGCAGCAGGGCAGGTACGGCATTTTCCTGTTCATGCTGATACTGACCGGCGTGCTCTCTCTGGGCGGACTGTGGTTTTATCACCGCCGGAGCAAGGCCGTGCAGGAGGAGGACGAGGAGGATTCCGGACCGGACAGGGGGGACCGGGACCGGAGGCAGAGACCGGAAGCGAGGCCTGAGAGAGATCTGACCTGAGAGCGTCCGGGGCTGCATGTATGGCGCGGGGCAAAGAGACCGGATACCGCGGCCGGAATGCACCGGGACGGCAGAGCCGGAGCACCGTGAGGGCAGAACCTGCGCGAACCGGCATATCGAGGGAAAAAGCGAAGAGAGGAAAACCATGGCGAATATCTTTGACTATCTGGACTGGCGCGGAGACATCCCGTTCTCGGTGGACCCCTTCAACGAAGTGGACAACCTGATTCTTTCGGAGATCGCCTACTCGGATCTGGACGGCGTGGTTCCCTCCCCGGGACACGGGAGCATTGCCGCGTCCCGGGCGGCCTCCAAGTATTTCTGCCTTCACACGGAAAAAGAAATCCTGGCGCGGAATACCTACACAAAGACGGCGCCGCTGCTTCTGAAAAAAGCAGCGGCGACGAAGCGTTTTGCGCATCTGCGCCTTTCTTCGTATATCAATGTGAGAGATGAAAACAACGCGCAGCAGCTGTCAGCTGTGCTTTTTTCAGTGGGCGACGGCACGCTGTACGGCGCCTTCCGCGGAACGGATGATTCGCTGACCGGCTGGAAGGAAGACCTCAACCTGAGCTACAGCAGGCAGACCCCCGGGCAGGCCGGCGCGGTGATGTGGGTAAACCGGAATCTGGTGGATCTGCCTGCGCCGGAAGCGGCGGACGGCATGCGGGGAGGAATCCGTCTCGGCGGACATTCCAAGGGCGGTAATTTCGCGGTTTACGCGGCGGCTTTCTGCGATCCGGCGATTCAGGAACACATTGTGGAGATTTATTCCAATGACGGACCGGGATTTGTGGAGGTCCTGACGGAATCCGAGGAGTACCGGAAGATCCTTCCGCGCATCCGCAAGATCATTCCCGAGGATGACATGATCGGCCTGTGCATGACCAGCGGGAATGTCTGCGAAAAGGTGATCCGCAGCGATAAAAGCGGGGCCGAACAGCATGACGCGCTGTCGTGGCAGGTCGTGGGAAACCATTTTGTGGAGGCGGAGTCCCGGTCCGGCCGCAGCACGATGTTTGAGCAGACACTTCGCATGTGGCTGAACGGCATTTCCGGGGAGGCACGCAAGAACTTCATTGACACGCTTTTTGACGTGCTGTCGGCGGATGGCAAAACGCGCATGTCCGAAGTGACGGATGACCGGCTGGCCACGCTGGCGGCGGGGTTGAAGGTCCTGAGCACGTACCCGAAAGAGCAGCAGAAACAGTTCTGGGACATTCTCCTGAAGCTCGCGGACAGTACGCAGAAGGCCTATTTTGATACGGCCGCGTCCGCTACTGCGGAGCTTCTGAACCGGTACAGCGACGGCGGCCTGGGGGCACTCTCCTCCTATCTGCACGAGCAGACGGATAAATGGAAAAACAGCCTGCAGGAGAGCATCCGGACAATCCGCCAGAGCTGGCAGGAGAAAACGGAAAATGCAAAGCTTTCCGCGGAAAGAATCCCGGCGGGACGGCCGCCGGAGGCGGAGCAGAAGCGGAATCTTCGGGCCGGTATCCTGAATGTCTCGGTATCTTTGGAGAATCCGGGACTTCTGGAGAGCGCAGGCCTGCGGGCAGCGGGAGCTGGAGTGGAATTTTTCCGGACCGGGGAAAAAGGCGGGAGAGCGGCTGCCGAGGAGAAAAAAACGGAAGCAGCGGCAGCAGAATCCGGGGAAACACCGCCGGAGAACCTGGCAGGGAAAGCAGACTTGGCAGGAAGGACAGACTCGGCAGAGAAAGCAGACCCGGCAGGAAGGACAGACCTGGCAGGAAAAACAGGCCCGGCCGAAAAAGCAGATCCCGCGGGTCAGCCTGGTTCAGGGATCACGGTGCTGCAGGCGATGAAGGAATCGGTGCGGGAGACCAGGGATTTTCTGAAAGGCGCCATGGAAAATCTGCAGAAGGGAAGTTCAGCGGCGGAACCGAACCGGCTGGATCGGACGCCGGAGAAGACATGAACCGGTGACATGGTTCCCGGCGCCGTCGGCGTTTTTTCACAGCATGATGGTGCCGGGGAAGACACCATCCATCGACTATGCGCGGGCGGGGCTGCCGGATTCTCTCTCCGGCAGCTCCGCCCGCGCTGTGCAGCAGAGCGTGCTCGGCGGAGTTCGCTGCCGTGTCTGACAGGCAGCCCTGTCTGCGCTATATGGCAGAAGGCTTATGCCGCGATGGAGGCGATTGCTGCGGAAGAGAATGACTGCTGCGCGAACGGGAGCAGCTTCTTTCAAGGGTCCGCTCAAAAAGCCGCAAAAACCGAAAACGATTACGCTGAAATCGGCGAAAATCAAAGAAAAACGGGTAGAAAACGCCGCGGCGTGAATCCCCGGAGAAAACATCGGGGGACGGAAAACGACATGGCAGATGGGTAAAGTGCACAAAATGTCAGGTAAATCATTGTTCAGACTGCAGAATTCGTGATTTTTTAAAATAAGGCTTGACACCATTTGGTGAAAAGCGCTATACTAAGGCCATGAAAACGATTGAGTAATAAATGAAGCCCAGTCGTTCGAGCAACGAAAAAACATTACAGGAGGTAACTGAAATGAAAAAGGCTATGAGTCTGATCCTTGCTTCCGCAATGGTAGCCGGTATGGCTGTTCCGGCATTTGCCGAGGAGACGACGGAGGCAGCAGGGGCCGATGAGGGAAAGGTTCTGAACATCCAGTGCTGGAATGATGAGTTCAAGAGCCGCATTACGGATCACTATCCAGGGTATGAAGAGGTTGACGCGACGACCGGCAAGATCGGCGATGTCACCGTGAAGTGGACCATCACCCCGACCGATGACAATGCATATCAGAACAACTTGGATGCCATTCTTCCGGACAACGCAAACGCGGCGGCGGATGACAAGGTAGACCTCTTCCTGGTGGAAGCGGATTACGCTCTGAAATATGTCAACAGCGATGTCACGATGCCGGTTTCCGATCTTGGCATTACGGACGATGATGTCGCAGATCAGTACGACTACACGAAGGATATCGTCACGGACAGCGACGGCGTGCTGAAGGGCCTTTCCTGGCAGGCATGCTCCGCAGGTCTGATTTACAACCGTGCCATTGCGAAGGAAGTTCTTGGAACCGAGGATCCGGATGAGGTCCAGGAATATGTCAAGGACTGGGATACCTTCAATGATACCGCAGCAAAGTTGAAGGATGCCGGATACAAGATCACCTCTACCGTCAATGATACCTATCGTGTTTACTCCAACAACGTAACCGAGAAGTGGGTCAACGACGACAATCAGGTACAGCTGGACAGCAACATCCTGAAGTGGGTCAATGACTCCAAGGCTCTTGTCGATGCCGGCGAGACCGGTACCGCAGACCTTTGGTCTGATGAGTGGAGCCAGGGCTTCTACAAGCAGGATCAGGGCGGTGTCTTCTGCTACTTCGGACCGGCATGGCTGATCAACTTCTCCATGCACAGCGATGAGGAAGGTTCTGTCGGATATGACGGCGGTTGGGGCTTCTGCGTCGGACCGCAGAGCTTCTACTGGGGCGGCACCTGGATCTGCGCAGCAACCGGAACCGATAACCCGACGCTGGTCAAGGACATCATGCTGACCATGACCACCGATCAGGATGTCCTGAAGGAGATCGCACAGAAGGATTCCGACTGTGTCAACAGCAAGACCGTTCTTGCAGAGCTTGCATCCGATGATTCCGGCAACCTTGCAGTCCTTGGCGGCCAGAACCCGTACGCAGTTCTCGCAGAGGGTGCTGAAAACGTCGATATGTCCAACATCTCTGACTATGATCAGGGCTGCAACGAGGACTTCCAGTCTGCAATGAAGAACTACTTCGAAGGAAATGCAACGCTGGAGGAGGCAGTCGATCAGTTCTCTTCCGCAATCGTCGAGAAATATCCGGAGCTGACTGCTGACGGACTTCTTGCGGGAGCAGAAGCTGAGACGGAGACCGCTGCAGAATAAATTCTGAACGGACATCGGACGGCCGTTTCCTCTCCGCCGGCGCGGATCAGAATCCGCCCGGAAGACGGGAACGGATCGAACGAAAAAGCATTTGCGTACCGTGCCTGCCTGTGCATCTGCACGGGCAGGCACGGTTTTTTTATAAAAGGCTGACCGGGGCGATAATCCGGAGCCGGGGTGAGCCTTTTATCAGGCAGCGTTTACAGGAGGATTACCATGAAAAAGAGTGCGACGGCTGCCGCCGGGAAATTCAATCACCGGGCAGTGCGGTACAACCGCTGGGGATATTTTTTCCTGATTCCGTTTGCGGTTGTGTTTGTGATCTTTCAGCTGATTCCGCTGATCACAACCATCTATCACAGCTTTTATGAATATTACCGGTCGGGACTGAAATGGATCGGGCCGAATTTCATCGGCCTGGAGAACTACAAGACGCTGTTTTCCAGCGGCGGAGTCTGGCAGTATTTCGGCAATACGATGATTCTGTGGATCATGAACTTTATTCCGCAGATCTTCTTCTCCCTGCTGTTCGCGGCATGGTTCTCGGACACGCGGCTGAACCTGAAGGGCCAGCGGTTCTTCAAGACCGTGATTTATCTTCCGAACCTGATCATGGCTTCCGCCTTCGCCATGCTGTTCTTCGTACTCTTCTCCAACATCGGGCCGATCAACAGCATCCTGCAGAGCATCGGCATTCTGAAGCAGCCGTATGATTTCCTGAATCACAAGTGGAGCGTCCGCATCCTGATCTCTTTCATGAACTTTCTGATGTGGTTCGGAAATACCACGATCCTTCTGCTGGCCGGCATGCTGGGCATTGACACGCAGCTGTTCGAGGCAGCCGAGGTGGACGGCGCCACCTCCAGCCAGGTTTTCTGGAAGATCACGCTTCCGCTGCTGCGGCCGATCCTTCTGTATGTTGTCATCACTTCCCTGATCGGCGGTCTGCAGCTCTTCGATGTTCCGCAGGTCCTGACCAACGGCACGGGCGATCCGATGCGCACGTCCATGACCATGATCATGTACCTGAACCGCAACCTGACGACGAGCCGCAACTACGGCATGAGCGGCGCGATTTCCGTGTTCCTGTTCGTGATCACCGGCGCACTGAGCCTGATCGTATTTAAGGTCGCGGGATACGGCGAGAAAGTGAAGTGAGACCAATGAGCAGCAAGAATGCAAATAACGGACTGAAGAAGGGCATGGGGATTCATGCCCGTCGGGTACTCGCCTATGTCGTTCTGATCATCATGACATTCCTGTGCCTGTTCTGGTTTTATGTTCTGTTCATCAACGCGACGAGATCAAACAGCGAGATCCAGCGGGGCTTTTCGGCGATTCCGGGGAGCCGCTTGGCCGCCAACTGGCAGAGCCTGATGAACGATTCCCTTCCCTTTGTGCACGGCATGATCAATTCGCTGATTGTGGCTGCCCTGACGGCGCTCTGCGCGGTGTATTTCTCGGCCATGACGGCCTACAGCATTCACGCCTATGAGTACAAGGGAAGAAAAGCGATCTATACGTTTATTCTGGCAGTCATGATGATCCCCTCCCAGGTCACGATCCTCGGATTTGTCGACCTGATCCGCGGGATGAACCTGATGAATAACTTCCTGCCGCTGATCATCACATCGGTGGCGTCGCCGGCGGTGTTCTTCTTCATGAAGCAGTACATGGACAGCAGTCTGCCGCTGGCGCTGATCGAAGCGGCCAGAATCGACGGATCCGGCGAGTTCCGGACGTTCAACCAGATCGTCCTGCCGATCATGAAACCGGCCATTGCCGTGCAAGCCATTTTCTCCTTCGTATCCAGCTGGAACAACTACTTCGTTCCGGTGCAGATCCTTCAGAAGAATGACATGAAGACGCTGCCGATCCTGATTGCCCAGCTGCGTGCCGCGGACTGGAAGAAGTTCGACATGGGCGAGGTCTACATGGCCATCGCGTTTTCGATCTTCCCGGTGGTTGTCGTCTACCTGATCCTCTCCAAGTACATTGTCGGCGGTGTCGCCGCGGGCAGTGTCAAGGGATAAATTTGTTCGAATGCCTTCCGGATTTTTCCGGATTTCCGGAAGTTTCAATTCGAACCTGTACCGGCTGTCCGGTGCAGGACCTCCTTAATGGGCGTCTGCCCCGCAGGGGACAGGCGCGAACATACCGGCCGGGTCTGCGGAAGTGTAACACTTCCCGGGCCCGGCCTTTTGGCTGTCCTCTTCGGCCGCAGTCTGTCCTTGCGGGGACCGCTGTAACTGTGTTGCCGCGAGTCTCCGGCCTGTCCGGATTGCCGAGGCCGAATCGTCCGTGACGGGATTCCCCCTCTGCATCGGAACCTGTTTCGTGGTATCATGGGCAGAGAAACAAGCGGAAAGCAGAAGAGTGAGGAACGTGGGGGGAACACGCGGAAGGCCACAGTTTACTTCTTCAGATGCCGGAACAGAACGCCGCACGGGTCAACGTCGGACGGCTGTCCCGGGCCAGGAAAGGAAGAGAAGGAAAATGACACGCAGTGAAATGGCAGACGAAGAGGAAAGGCAGATGCAGCGGAAGGATCCTGTGGCCGGAGATTGTGAGGCTGAAAATCCCGAGACAAAGAATTCTGAAATCAATCAACTGGAGGAGGAGGTTCTGCGCGGCTATCGGACACTGACCCGGGCACTGATCCGGTCCCGGCAGACCATTACCACGATGGAGAGCTGCACCGCCGGCATGCTGGCATCCCTGATCACGGATACGGAGGGGTCCTCGGAGATCCTGAAGGGAGCGTTTGTGACCTACAGCAATGAGGCCAAAATCCGGCAGGGCGTGCCGGAAGAGGTCATCGCGGAATACGGCGTGTATTCGGAGGAGACCGCCCGGGCCATGGCCGAGGCCGCGCGCGCGGCCTTCGGCGCGGGGATTGCCATCGGCATCACGGGCACATTCTCCAACGCGGACCCTGCCAATGCGGACAGCCGGCCGGGACTAGTCTGCTATGCCTTTGCCTTCCGAGACCGGGAAACCTTGTCTTTCAGCCGGGGGCTGCAGACGACCGGTGAGCGGCGGACGGACAAGATGCTGGCGGCACGGGCGGTGATCAGGGATCTGCTTCCGTTGATTGCGGATCCTGCGGATGAGAAGGCGGCAACGCCGCTTCCTGACATGGACACGTCGGACAGGGGCTGACCGTCTGCAGGATCCGCGGAAGCGGCAGATGCGTCAGCGGCCCTGCGGATTCGGATGTGTCAGCGGTGAAAACAGCAGATCCGGACATGGAATCCGCAGGGCCGCCGGGAATTGACACGGGTCGGGCGGAAGAATAGAATGAATTCAGAACCATGACAGGTACGCTTTGTCATATCGAACAAACGATCAGAGGAGGAAAAACCGCAGGGCAGAAATCTGCCGCGGCGTAAAAGAACCGTATGAAGAGAATTCATCCACGCCGTTTTGTCAAAAAGCTTCAGGATCAGATCCGAACATCCCGGACCAACTTTATTGTCTATTCCATTCTCAGAATTCTGGTGATTCTGACACTGGTGCGCTGCATCCTGACAAGGAATTTCGAGGGCGCCGCCCTCTGCATTCTCTCACTGTTCCTTTTTCTCCTGCCGGCTTTCTTTGAGACGAGGATGAAGATCGAGATCCCGCCGCTGTTTGAGGGAATCATCTACTGCTTTATCTTTGCGGCGGAGATTCTGGGGGAAGTCAACCACAGCTATGTTCTGATTCCGGGGTGGGACACGATGCTCCATACGCTGAACGGGTTTCTCTGTGCGGCAGTCGGATTTTCCCTGGTCGATCTGTTCAACCGGCACAGCGAGCGCATTGCCCTTTCGCCGATTTATCTGACCATCGTCGCGTTCTGCTTCTCCATGACTGTGGGCGTGATATGGGAATTCTTTGAATATACGATGGATCAGCTCTTCTATCTGGACATGCAGAAGGATTTCATTGTAAAGAACATCGGATCCGTCACGCTGGATCCCACGGGGATGGGAACGCCGATCAAGGTGTCCAACATCACGCGGACGATCATCGAGACGGCATCCGGCAAGGAGTACGTCATCGAGGGAGGCTACCTGGATATCGGGATCAACGATACCATGAAAGACCTGATTGTCAATTTCATCGGCGACCTGGCGTTCAGTGTTCTGGGCTACCTGTATGTGGCAGACCGGGAAAAGAAGACGAAAAATGCGGGTGTGGAACTGGCAAAGGATCTTCTGATCTATCGGACGGATGAGGACCGGCCGCTGCCCGACAAGGGAAAACCCGCCACCGAAGGCGTCTGGAAAGAGATCCGCAAGGCGGTCTCGGAGCGCAGAGAGAAGGACCGTGCAAAGCATTTGCAGACACTGAAGGATGAGACGCATGCGTACATTTACGATGAAGAGGGCAATATTGTCGCAGAGAAGAATCTTCCGAACGAGTCCGGGGAGGCAAAACCGGCAGCAAAGGCAAGGCGAAGGAAAAAATAAGGTTCCGTGGTGAGAAGGTATTTCTCCGCAGGACAGAGGAAAGGACAGGATCGATCGATGAAAAAGATTCCGCAGAACAACAGCAGCTGCTCCGGCCGGATTCGGAAGATCTGCCTTGCGGCGGGTGGTGCCGCCCTGGCGGCATCAGCGGCTGCAAGTATCGCTTTTGCCTCGTATGTGACGCAGATCAAGGGGCAGACTCTGAAACAGGCGCTTACCTGGCAGAAAAGCCACTATGACATCAGCTGGTGCTCCGGGCTGGAACGAAAGAAGTATGTGATCACCGCATGGGACGGGTATCAGCTTCACGCGGAGCTCTGCCGCTGCCCGGCGGACGGAAACCGCTATGTCATTCTGTCCCATGGCTACACCGACAACCGGTACGGCAATCTCAAGTACATGAAGATCTATCTAGACCGGGGATACCACTGCATCATCTATGACCTCCGGGGGCACGGCGAAAACCAGAAGACGTACTGCACCTACAGCTGCCGCGAGGCAAAAGACCTGCAGTCTGTCATTTCGGATACCAGAAGGCGCTATGGGGAGGGGATTATTCTGGGACTTCACGGAGAATCGCTGGGAGCCGCCACGACCGCGGCGGTAATGCAGTACCACCCGCGGGTGAACTTTGCAGTGTGTGACTGTGGATTTGCCGCGCTGAAGAACGTGCTGCTTCCCGGCATGAAAAAGGCGCATTTGCCGCGGCTTCTCTATTACGGCGCTTCGCTTGTCAGCCGGATCCGGTACGGATACTCCTTCTCACAGATGAAGCCGATCGCGGCGCTTTCGGACTGCGATGTGCCGATGCTCTTCCTCCATGGCGGGGAGGATGCGCTGATTTCCCCCGAAGACAGCCTGCGGATGAGCCGGGCAGTGAAGGGATACAGCGAGTATCACCAGATTGTGGGGGCGGGACATGCGGAGTCTGTTCTGAAACAGCCGAAGCGCTACAGGCAGCTTGTGAATTCATTCCTGAACACCATCGGGTGCTGAGAATCGGCCTTTTCCGGGATGCGGCGGATCCACATCGGCGAAGCCGTATGGAACCGGGAAAATGAAAAGCCCGGATGAAAGACGAAACAGAAACGCATCTCCCGAAGATCATTTGGGATACCGGATGCACAGCAGGAAACGTCAGAGGAAATCGAACGAAAAAAACAGTGAAATGGCAGGCCTGTTTCAACACAAAACTGGCTGCCTTATAAAAATAAACAGAGAAAGAGAGGAGAAAATATGCTTTATCCGGTCAGCACATCATCGAGAATGGTCAGCGATCTTTCCGGCGTCTGGGATTTCCGGCTGGACAACGGGAATGGCTTTGCGGAGAAATGGTACGCGTCGCCTCTGAAGGACGCGATGACCATGCCGGTTCCGGCTTCCTACAACGATCTGAAGGAGGGCGTGGACTTCAGGGATCATTACGGCTGGGTCTTTTACCAGAGAAAGATTTCCATCCCTGACTGGGTCCGCGATCACCAGCGGGTGGTCCTGCGCTGCGACGCGGTTACGCATCACGCCAGGGTTTACTTGAACGGGGAGCAGATCTGTGAGCACTTCGGCGGATTCCTGCCGTTTGAGACGGAGATCGGCGATCTTCTGAAAAACGGGGACAACCTGCTGACCATCGCGGTGGACAACGTCATCGACTATACAACGCTGCCGGTCGGCGGCCAGAGCCCGATGATGGGCGGAGGAGCCATTCCCGGGGCGAAAAAGGTCAACCATCCGAACTTTGACTTCTTCAACTACTGCGGCATCACCAGACCGGTCCGGATCTATACCACGCCGAAGGACTATATCGCCGATGTCACGCTGGTCCCCGAAGTCACGTTCCATGCGGACGGCTCCGCGGATGCGGTGCTTTCCTATGCGGTACAGACGGTCGGCAGCGGCACCTGCCATGTGAAACTGCAGGACGAGGACGGCCGGACGGCGGCGGAAGCGGACGGCGCGGAGGGAACCCTGGAGATCCATGACGTTCATCTCTGGCAGCCGCTGCATTCCTATCTGTATACCGCGGTGGTGACCTTCGGAGAGGACGTCTACGAGCTGCCCTACGGTGTCCGCACCGTCCGGGTGGACGGGACGCGCTTCCTGATCAACGAGAAACCCTTCTACTTCAAGGGATATGGTAAGCACGAGGATACCTTCCCCAACGGCCGCGGGATGAATGTGCCGATGTATGTCAAGGATATCTCTCTGATGAAGTGGCAGGGGGCCAACAGCTTCCGCTGCAGCCACTATCCGTACAGCGAGGAGATGATGCGGCTGGCGGACCGGGAGGGCATTGTCGTGATCGACGAGACCACAGCTGTCGGTGTCAACCTGAAATTCGGCGGCGGTGCGAATTTCAACGGCGAGAGAGTCTCCACCTTTGACAGGGAGCACGGCGTGCAGACGCAGATGCATCACAGGGATGTCATCCGCGACCTGATTGCCCGCGATAAGAATTATGCGTGCGTGGTCATGTGGAACATCGCCAACGAGCCGGACAGCGCTAGTGAGGGAGCTTATGATTATTTCAAGCCGCTGTTTGACCTGGCCAGAGAGCTGGATCCGCAGAAGCGTCCGCTGACTCTGACCGATGTGGGACAGGGAGCGGAGCCGGAGCAGGACGTGGCGTCAAAGCTCTGCGATGTGATCTGCCTGAACCGCTATTATGGCTGGTATGTGGGCGGACCGGACATCGACGCGGCCTGCGTGCTGTTCCGCGAGGAACTGGAAAAATGGGGGAAGTTCGGCAAACCGGTGATGATGACGGAGTACGGCGCCGATACGGTTGCCGGCTTCCATGATGTCACGCCGGTGATGTACACGGAGGAATACCAGGTGGAATATTATAAGAAGAACAACGCGGTATTGGATTCCTTCCACTTTGTCGTCGGTGAGCAGATCTGGAACTTTGCGGATTTTGCCACCAGCCAGGGGCTGCTCCGCGTGCAGGGCAACAAGAAGGGGCTGTTCACCAGGGACCGCAGGCCGAAACTGGTGGCGCACTATTTCCATGACCGGTGGCACGCCATTCCCGACTTCGATTACCAGAAAAAGAAATCAGAGAATCACTGAAAAGCGCAGAGAACCTGGCGCAGAAAGTCTGTCTCAGAAAGTCTGATTCAGAAAGCCTGACACAGAGAGTTTGATGCAGAGCTTTCGTCTCGTCGAACCGGATCCATCCAGCCTGATCGGAAGCTCCTGATTCCGAAATATGACCCGGAGAATCTGAGAAAATCAGGAAAAAATCAGGGCCGTATCGATGCACCTTTGCGTCCGGCCGGGTTTCCGGCGGACGCGGAGGGAAAGCGGTATCGGCTTGAATTGCTGCGCCCTGGGTTACCGGAAACGTTTCCGGTAACCAAAAAGGTGGAAAAGCGTTCACCGCATATGCTATAATGAATTCGTTCCGCCGTCCGTTTTACAGAAATTGTGAGGATGGACGGAAACGTTCCGCCGCCGGTCCGAAGAAGCTTCCGGGCTGACGGGCAGAAAGCGTTCTGCGATCGGTCCGAAGAAACTTCCGGACGGACAGACAGAAAGCGTTCCGGAAGCTGCCGCAGTGCGCGGCCTTCCTGAAAGGAGAAAAAATGCTGACTGGAATTCCGAAGATCCTCTCCCCGGAGCTTTTGAAGGTGCTTTGTGAGATGGGACATGGCGACCGCCTGGTCATCGCGGATGGAAACTTCCCCGCGGAATCGGTCGGAAAGAATGCGATCGTCGTCCGCATGGACGGCCACGGTGCCTGCGAGCTGCTTGACGCGATTCTGCAGGTCTTCCCGCTGGATCCCTATGTGAAACAGCCGGTGCATCTGATGGAAGTGGTTCCCGGAGATCCGGTGGAAACACCGATCTGGGATGAGTATGCCGCAATTATTCAGAAAAGAGCGGGGCTTGGCAGAGAGGCAATCGGCCACATCGAGCGCTTTGCCTTCTATAAGGAAGCGGCGCAGACCTACGCGATCATCGCGACGGGCGAGGGTGCGCTGTATGCCAACATCATGCTGCAGAAAGGCGTGGTAACCGACTGACGGATGCCGTTTGTCTCCGACGCTGCCGGACGGACAGGACGGAGGCACAGGACATGTCAGACGGACACAGGGAGAGAGGATAACAGACCATGGCAAATAAAAAAGTAGCAGATTATCTGGATAAACCGATCGCAGCGTGTTCCGATCTGGAACTGTTTAACGGCGTATGCGCACTGATTGCGGATGCGGCCGAGAAAAAGGGATACAATACCGGAAAGAAAAAGCTGTACTATATCTCGGCGGAGTTTCTGATCGGCAAGCTGATGAGCAACAACCTGATTAATCTGCGGCTTTATGACGATGTGAAGGCGGAGCTGGCCGCAGCGGGAAGAGATCTCGGCGAGCTGGAAGAGTACGAATACGAGCCGTCCCTCGGCAACGGCGGTCTGGGAAGACTTGCGGCCTGCTTTGTCGACTCGCTGGCAACCCTGGGGCTTCCGGCGGACGGCGTCGGCCTGGCATACCACTGCGGCCTGTTCAAGCAGACCTTCGTGGACAACAAGCAGTATGAGGTGCCGGACTACTGGCTGAAGTGGGACCGCGCCGAGTGGATCCGCCGCACCGGCCGGTCGTATACCGTGCATTTCGGCGGCTTTGACCTGAAATCCGTGATGTATGAGATCACGGTCACCGGCTACCACGGGAAGAGCGGCCGCCTGCGGCTTTTTGACACCGACACCGTGGACGAGAGAATCATCAAGAACCGCATCAGCTTTAACAAATCGCAGATTGCCCGCAATCTGACGCTGTTCCTGTATCCGGATGACAGCGACGAGGCCGGGCGGATTCTCCGCGTCTATCAGCAGTACTTCATGGTCAGCAATGCGGCGCAGTTGATTCTGGACGAGTGCAGAAGCCGCGGCAGCAATCTGCACGATCTGGCGGACTATGCGGCGATTCAGATCAACGATACCCATCCGTCCATGGTCATTCCGGAGCTGATCCGCCTGCTCATGGCAGAGGGAATCGGCGAGGACGAGGCCTGTGACATTGTCACGAAGGTCTGCGCCTACACCAACCACACCATCCTGGCGGAGGCGCTGGAGAAATGGCCGCGCCATTATCTGGAGACCGCGGTGCCGCAGCTGATGCCGGTGATTGAGATGCTGGACCGCAGGGTGCGGGCAAAGTACGACGATCCCTTCGTCCAGATCATCGACGGAAACGGCCTGGTGCACATGGCCAACATGGACATCCACTACTCCCACTCCATCAACGGCGTGGCGGAGCTGCACACAAAGATCCTGAAAGAGACGGAGCTGGCGCCCTTCTACCGGATCTATCCGGAGAAATTCAACAACAAGACCAACGGCATCACCTTCCGCCGCTGGGGCAGAATGTGCAATCCGGAACTGGCCAAGCTGATTCAGGCAAACACCGAGGGCAACTGGGTCGAGAATGCGGACATTCTGGAACAGCTGGAGAAATTTGCGGGGGACACGGCGTTCCTGCAGAAGCTGGATGAGATCAAGTCCCTGAAGAAACAGCAGTTTACGGCGTGGATCCGCGAAACCCAGGGAATCGACGTGGATCCGTCCTCGGTCTTTGATGTCCAGGTGAAGCGCCTGCACGAGTACAAGCGCCAGCAGCTCAATCTCCTCTGGGGAATTCACACCTATTTCGAGATCAAGGCAGGCCGCCGGCCGGCCCGCAAGATCACGATGTTCTTCGGCGCGAAGGCGGCTCCGGCCTATATCATCGCCAAGGACATCATCCATGCCATCAAGTGCTTCTCGGATGTGGTGGCGAGGGATCCGGAGGTCAGCCCATGGCTGCAGGTTGTCATGATTGAAAACTACAACGTGACGGCCGCGGAGAAGCTGATTCCGGCCGCGGACATCTCCGAGCAGATTTCCCTGGCCTCCAAGGAGGCGAGCGGAACCAGCAACATGAAGTTCATGCTCAACGGTGCGGTGACGCTGGGCACGATGGACGGCGCGAACGTGGAGATTGCCGGCCTGGTCGGCCCGGACAACATCTATACCTTCGGGGAGAGCTCCGACACGGTCATCGCGCGCTACCAGAGAAACGACTATAACGCGAGACACTGGTATGAGAGCGATATGCGGCTGCGCCTTGCGGTGGATTTCCTGACCTCCGACGAGATGCTCTCCTGCGGCGATTATGAGAATCTGAACCGCCTGAAGCACGAGCTCCTGAACAAGGATTACTTTATGACCTTCCCTGATTTTGACGATTATGTCAGGACCAAGGGACGGATCCTGGCGGACTACGAAAACCGGGAGGCCTGGGAGAAGAAGATGCTGGTGAACATCGCGAAGGCCGGATTCTTCTCTTCGGACCGCACCATTCGCCAGTACAACGACGAGATCTGGCATCTGGAGCCGGACAGAGACTGAAAACAAATTTTTTGCGGGGCCGTTTTCCGCCGTTTCGGAGGAGACGGCCCCGCGGCCGGCGGCTGGGAGAGCAGAGCGATCCGGCGCAGAAAGGAAAGGTCCGGTCTATGGCAGGATATCAGCTGAAAATCACCCTGAAAGGTGCGCATCCGCCGGTCTGGCGGCGCATGGTGGTTCCCGAAAAGATCACATTCTTTGACCTGCATCGGGTGATCCAGGCCGCCTTCGGCTGGCAGAATGATCAGGATTATGTCTTTGAGATCGGAAGCGCGCCGGACACCGCGATCATTGATCCGGAGAGCCTCGATTTTTATGCGGCCATGGTGCCCGATGCGGATCTGTTCGACGTGAAGAGAACGCTTTTGGATGACTGGATCCTTCCGGCCGGGCAGATTCTGTACATGTATGGTTTTCAAGTCAGCTGGATGCATCAGATCAAACTGGAAAAGCAGGTTGAGGATTTTGCCGAGCGGAATGCGGTTCTTCTGAAGGCCGCAGGCGACGGGTTTGAGGAAGGCGGGGAGGGCGTTGATGACAATTATGCCCCGCCGGTGATTCAGAAGGACGGGGTGGAAGTGGAGACGGATCCGGATGCCGATGATACCCGTCTGCACCGTCTGGCGCTGGATCCGGAGACCATAAACCGCAGTCTGGAGGAGATGACGTTTCCCCGCCGGCGCCGCAGCAGCAGGAGCGAGATTCTGCCGGATGACGATGATTTTTGGAATGATCTGTATGAGTCGGATGAGCCGGATTCCCCGGATGACTTTGACGATTCCGTGGAAGACGAAAAGGTTCAAAGGTCGATTGCCCTTTTGGCACAGGCCTTTGACACCGAGATCCTGATGGAGTTTCTGTCGTTCCTGCTGGAGCGGCATCCCGAGGAATACCATCGCGTGATGGCGGAGATCGACTGCATGGTTTCGGACTTCCCGTCTGAATCGGAAGAGAAATCGGAAGAATCGGAGGACACGAAAATGAATCTGTCCGAGCCGATCCGCTTCTCGGAGAAATTGAAGGAGAAGAAAGAAAAGAAATAAGAAGAGAGATCTGCCGTGGGGGAAAGAAAGAGAACGGGAAACCGGTCATTGATGGATACAGAAACAGCGGGGCCGGTCAGATCCGATGACGGATCTGACCGGCCCCGAGGCTTTTCAAAAGATTAGTTCAAACAGGAAGACCACGGCACAGCTACTTAAGGCGACAGTGAACAGGTCGCCGCGCCACCAGGCCACAATCACGCCGACAATCAGCGCGGCCGCCCCGGCGGCGGGAATGCGCGCCGCGGTGAGAATCGCCGGGAAGGTCATTACCGACAGCGTGACATAGGGCACATAGGAGAGGAAGGACCGGAACCAGCGGTTTTTGATTGGTTTCCGGAGAAACAGGAACGGGAGAAGACGGATCAGGTAGACCGTCAGAATCATCAGAAGAAGCGCAGCATAAATATTCCGGGACAAGAGAAATCTCCTTGAAACGCCGCGCGGGAACCTGTGCAGCCAGGGTTCCCGCGCGGCTGCGTTGTTTTTTAAGAACCCGCCATGGCTTATCGGTGTTCTGTGCCTGCAGAATCTGATCCCTCCGGCACCTCCGGCAGCGGACGGATGACAGCGGCGATGCCGGCGATCGCAATGGTCAGAAGAATGACCCGGAAGCCGGAGGAAATCTGCCGCAAAACCGGCAGAACCGAGAACAGCCCGCTGGCCGCCATGGAAATCGCGACCAGGCCGAGGATAAAGCGGCTCTTGCGGGAGGGCGGGATCACGATGGCCAGAAACATGCCGTACATCGCGACGCTCAGCGCGCTGACCACGATCTCCGGCAGGATGCTCCCGGCCAGAACGCCGAGAACCGTCCCCAGACACCACCCGGCTGCGGCAACGGTCATCATCCCGTAGGAGTAAAACGGATTCAAGCCCCCCGGAACCGCAGCGGACAGGCCGAAGATTTCGTCGGTCACACAGTAGGCGGTCAGAAACCGATGGACGGGCCGGATTCCCTCCGGAAGCTTCTGGGCGAGGGAGCAGCTCATGAGAAAGTACCGCAGATTGACAATCAGGGTGGTAAAAATCATCTCCAGCGCACCGGCCCCGGAGGCAATCAGCCCGATGGCCGCGAACTCACCGGCGGAGGCTGTCATTCCCAGGGACATGACAAACGCCTGCAGCGCATTCATTCCGGCACCGCGGGCGGCGATGCCAAGGGCAAAGGACACGGCAAAATAACCCAGGCAGATCGGAATGCCGTGCCGCAGCCCGCGCGCATACCACTGGCGGCTGTTGGCAAGAACAGGTCTGTGCCCGGCCCCGGCCTTATTTTCTGCTTTCTCTGCGCTCATCTTTTGTTTTTCTCGTAGAATACGCGGAGCCCCTTGAGAAGCAGGTCCTCGTCCAGAATGATGCCGGTGCGGCAGTAGGGGACGATCAGCTTCGCAAGCCCGCCGGTCGCGACGGCGGTTGCCTTCTGGCCGAGTTCCTCGGAAATCCGCTCTGTCAGGCCGTCCATGGCCGCCGCATTGCTGTAGATTACGCCGGCCTTCATGCAGTCGACGGTGTTGGTGCCGATCAGCTTCTTCGGCGCGGTCAGGTCAATGGCCGGCAGCTGGGCTGTGCGCGCCGAAAGGGCGGACAGCGACAGGGCGGCGCCGGGGAAGATCATTCCGCCGATGTAATTCCGGTCCCGATCGATCACCGAAACGGTGGAGGCGGTGCCGAAATCAAAGATGATGAGCGGCGCCGGATAGCAGGAAAGGGCGCCCACCGCGTCCGCGATCAGGTCGCTTCCCACCGAGGCGGGATTGTCCATGCGGATGTTCATGCCGGACTTCATGCCGGCGCTGACCTGCATCGGCGTAATTCCGAGGACCTTCTGCACCGCGCCCCGGATGGCCTGGGTGACAGGCGGCACCACGGAACTGACGATCGCTCCCTCGATGGTGCCGTCTGTGATGCCGTGCAGATTCAGCGCGTTGCGGAGCAGAACCGCGTATTCCAGATCCGTCCGGTTGCGGTCTGTGCTGACCCGTTCCACGAAACGGGTCTTTTCTGCGTCAATGCCGCCGATGACGGTATGGGTATTGCCGATGTCAATTGCGAGTATCATAGGATTTTCCCCGGTCAGTGTGTCTCGTGCGGCAGCACGCGCGCCTTGTAGAGTGCCGTGCTGACTGCCGCAGTGATGATGGTGGTGGAGACCATCTCGGCCGCCGCGTTCACGCCCACGAAGGAGACGATGAAGAGCAGAATATTCCGCCCGCCGATCAGATCCCGCACATATTCGGTGTTTCCGAAGAGCAGCACCAGCGCCAGCATGAAGAAGGCCGTGTTCAGAAATGCGGCGAAAAAGCCCGTGACCGCGCTGGACACATAGACGCTTGTCACCCTCCGCATGCCGCGGAAGATGTAACCGCACAGAAAGCCGAACAGTACGCGCGGCACGAAGCGCTGGACAAAGGCGAGGAACGGGTTGATGCCGAACAGGATCACGCCCATCGCGCTGGAGCCGCCGATGCCGATGCACTGGCCGAAGCTGGTCAGCCCGAAGACCGCGCCCGCGAACGCGCCGCCGGCGGGGCCGAGCACGATGGCGGAAATCGCCACCGGAATCGTATTGAAGGTAATGGCGAGCGGGCCGATGTTCAGGTACCCGAGCGGGGTAAAGGACATCAGAAGCAGAATGGCGGTCATCAGACCGAGAATGACGAGTTTCGCCGTCCGGGATGCTCCCGGGGCAGACGCATGCTTTGCGGCAGTCATAGGTTTCCTCCTTAGTTATTGTTCCCCTTTGCCGGGGATACAGTACCGGGGCCGGCATTTCGCCGGAACAAATGGACGGGTGACATCCGGCGCAGACCGCCTGACAGCCCGGGCATTGAGGGAGGATCCCGCCGGGTCCGTCGCGCGGAAACCGGATTCCGGCTCATGCCAGAAGTCCGAGCGCCTTTGCGATTCTGTCCAGGATCTTTACGGCGGTTTCTTCCTTGGACAGAAGAGGAAGAGCCGTCTCGTCGGCCGGGGTAATCAGGGTCACGATGTTGGTATCCCCGCCGAAGCCCGCGCCGGCCGTCCGCAGGCTGTTGGCGACGATCATGTCCAGATTTTTCTTCTGCAGCTTGGCCCGGGAGTTCTCCAGAAGATTCTGCGTTTCCATGGAAAAACCGCACAGGAACTGGCCGTCCCTCCTGTGCGCGCCCAGCCACGCCAGGATGTCGTCGGTGCGCTTCAGGCGGAGATTCAGGTCATCGCCGCCGGCCTGCTTCTTGATCTTTTCGGAAGCGGGGGCGGCCGGCCGGTAGTCCGCCACGGCGGCGGCCTTGATGATGATATCGGATGCTTCCGCGCGGGAAGTCACCGCGTCAAACATCTCCCGGGCGCTTGTCACCGGGACCGTCGTGACAAAGGGCGGTGGCGTCAGGCTGACGGGGCCGGAGACCAGCGTGACATCGGCGCCCCGGAAGGCGGCGATCCGCGCCAGCGCGTATCCCATCTTGCCGGTGGAATAGTTGGACAGGAAGCGCACCGGGTCCACGGCTTCCCGGGTGGGGCCGGCCGTGACCAGGATCTTTTTCCCGGCGAAATCCTTCGGGAAGGCGCATTCGTACAGGAGATACTGCAGCAGATCCTGGGGCTCCGGCATCTTGCCCGCGCCGGTGTCGCCGCAGGCAAGATGCCCTTCCGCCGGCGAAATGATCCGGTACCCGAACCGGGCCAGCTTTGCCAGGTTGTCCTGCACGATCGGGTTCTCAAACATCCGGGTATTCATCGCGGGCGAGAGGTACACCGGGCAGGTGCAGGCCATCACGGTAGTGGTCAGCATGTCATCCGCAATACCGCCCGCGATTTTTCCGATGATATCAGCGCTGGCCGGCGCGATCATCACGGCGTCCGCCTTCTTGGCGAGAGAGACATGCTCCACGCTGAATTCGAAATTGCGGTCAAAGGTATCGACCAGGCACTTGTGACCGGTCAGGGTTTCAAAGGTGATCGGGTTGATGAAATTGACCGCGTTCTTTGTCATCAGCACATGGACTTCCGCGTGCTGCTTGACCAGTGCGCTTGCGAGGGATGCGGCCTTGTACGCCGCGATACTCCCGGTGACGCCGAGAAGAATGCATTTTCCCCGGAGCATGACGGGTTCACCTGCCTTTCTGCCTCCAGGGACGGAAAACCGCGGAATCCGGCCGTTCTGCACGGCTGCGGACGCGTTCTGCGCCGGAAGCTTCTTTGTTTTCAGTATAACTTTTTCCCGGGGTTCCGGCAAGGGCCGCCTGGGCCTGCTTTGTTCTAAATCCTGTACAGGTAAGGGCGGATCCGATCAGCCAGAGCGGCGATCTGACTGATACGCCTGAATTCTGTACAGGTAAGGGCGGATTTGTGCAGCGAAGTCCGGCACTACGCCGGGCAATTTCAATCGCGTACAGGGAAAGGCAGAACCTGCTTTGAGGCCGTCCCGCCGGCCGGCTGCTTTGTAGAGAGAGGGCGCCGGTTTCCTTCCAATGTCAAATGTGTTAGAATGCCTCTGTACCCTGCTGTGACGGGCGTGCCGCAGTGACTGCTGTGTCCGCTCTCAGACGCGCGAGGAGCAGAGACATTCCGGATCGTACCGGTGACGGACAGCCGGAATGCCCGACCGGACGCGCAGGGACTAGAACGAAGGAAAGAAGGAATACGGCAGATGATGGTGACAAACAGTGCCCGTCTGGACGTGGTGAAGCTCTCGGAGGATGAGAAAAGCGTCGTGATTCTGGATCAGACGCGGCTTCCGAATCACGAGGAGTACATCACGGTCAGCGATGAGAAGAGGGCATGGGACGCAATCAAGAAACTGGAAGTCAGAGGCGCGCCGGCAATCGGCGTGTTTGCGGGATACGCCATGTATGTCCTGGCGCAGCGGGAAGCGAACCGGAGCTATGATGATTTCCTGGAAACCATGACGCAGAAGGCGGAGTACCTGAATTCCTCCCGGCCCACCGCGGTCAACCTCTCCTGGGCGCTGAAAAAGCAGGTCGGGCTGATCCGGGAGCGGAAAGGAACGGCGGTGCCGGAGATCGTCCGGCTTCTCGGAGAGCAGGCGAAGGAGATTGACGCGGAGAACCTTGCGATGACGAAAAAAATCGCGGAATATGGGGTCACGCTCATCAAGGACGGCGACGGCATTCTGACCCACTGCAACGCGGGATATCTCGCCTGCCTGGGCTACGGCACGGCCACCGCGCCGATCTACTACGGCCAGGAGCACGGCATGCCCCTGCACGTCTACGCCGACGAGACCAGGCCGCTGCTGCAGGGGGCACGGCTGACCAGCTATGAGCTGCAGAAAGCGGGGGTTGACGTCACCCTGATCTGCGACAACATGGCCTCCATCGTGATGAAGGAGGGCAGAATCAACGCCGTCTTCGTGGGATGCGACCGCATCGCCGCCAACGGGGATTTCGCCAACAAGATCGGTACCTCCGGCGTCGCGGTGCTCGCCCGCTATTACGGTATTCCGTTCTATACGCTGGGGCCGAGCTCCACAATCGACTTTGACACGCCCTCCGGCGATCAGATCCATATCGAGGAGCGTGATCCGGAGGAAGTGAAGGAAATGTGGTACCGGGAGCCGATGGCGCTGAAGGAAGTCAAGAGCTACAATCCGGCCTTTGACGTGACCGACCACAGCCTTGTGACGGGCATTGTCACCGAGCGGGGCATCGTTTATCCGCCGTTTGACACGAACCTGAAGAAACTGTTCGGCAGAGAATAAGACTGCAGGCGTGCGCGGGCATGCCGCTGGTGCACGGACTGGCAGAAAACAGAGGAGGAAAAATCCATGGAACCGAAAGAAAG
>OMZJ01000147.1 GCA_900315495.1 uncultured Lachnospiraceae bacterium | reverse complement strand
CCACGCGGACACGGACCGGCTGCTGGACGGAAATGAGTACCTCCGCGGGCTCCGGCCGTATATCCGGGTCGTGGATTCCCCGGAAAGCATCCAGGATGTCTCCTCCACGCGGGTGCGGGCACTCTTGTCGCGCCTGCAGGAGGAACAGAACGGGGAGAAGCGGAGAGCCCTCCTGCGGGAGATCCGGGCGCTGATCCCCGACGAGATCCTGCCGGTCCTTCTGTCGTGGAGCGGGGAAAACGCCGGGAAAACCAGCGGGACGGCGCAGGCGGACGAAGCATTCCGGCCGGAATACCTGCCCGACGAATGATACAGCCGTTTGGGGGAATGCGAAAGAATCCTGCTGGATTCTGAATGACGGATCTTCGGATCTGCAGGGAATCACCTGCCAGGGGGGATGCGCCAGGAAATTCAACCGGTCCAGGATGCGCCGGAAATTGGAAGAAGCGCTTCGTTTCGAACCGGAAAGGCGCTTTGAACATGGAAAGGAAGGGGCGGATCTCTGTTCTTCCCCCCGGAAGGGGTAGGGAGAGGGGTCCGCGGAAAGCATATGAGAAATTGGTTCATCAAAACCGGCGCGGCGGTGCCGGTGCTTCGAGTCGGCGATCCGGCGGGCAATGCCGCCCGGATCATCGAGATGCAGAGAGCGCACCGAGACTGCAGTCTCCTGGTCTTTCCGGAACTGGCCGTCACCGGATACACGGCGGCAGACCTCTTCGGCCAGTCAGCCCTGCTTTGCGGCGCGGAACAAGCCCTCCGGACCATCGCCGATGCGTCGGCGGCGCTCCCGGGGCTTCTGACGGCGGTCGGGATCCCTGTCGCCGTGGGAAACGATTTGTACAACTGTGCGGCCTTCGTGGGGAACGGTAAGATCTACGGCCTGGTGCCCAAGACGAACCTGCCCAATTACAGCGAGTTTTACGAAGCGCGCTGGTTCACTTCCGGCCGGGATCAGCGGGGAAAGGTGATTTCCTTTGCGGGTCAGGAAGTCCCGTTCGGGACGGACCTCCTGTTTGAAGCCGCCGGCGGGGTGAAAGTCGCTGCGGAAATCTGCGAGGACCTGTGGATTCCGGACCGCCCCAGCACCCGCGCCTGCCTGGCCGGCGCCGAGATCGTCGTTAACCTGTCGGCCTCGGACGAGACCCTGGGCAAGGAAGACTACCGCAGAATGCTGGTGACTGAACAGTCCGGCTCCTGCTACTGCGGGTATATCTATGTCTCCGCCGGGACGGATGAGAGCAGCACAGACCTGGTCTTTTCGGGCCACATGCTGATCGCGGAGAACGGAACCATGCTCTCAGACGTCAATTTCCCGGAAAGCGGCACGGTGCAGACTGCACTGATCGACGTGGAAAAAATCCGCTATAACCGCCGCCATCAGAATACCTTCCGGCAGAGCGGGGAGGATGCGTACCGGGTGATTCCGGCTGCCATGCAGCCCGCGGGATCCGCCGAAGAGATGACAGCCGCGGACCTGGCCGCACTCCTCAAAAAGGAGAAGTGCACCGTGGCGGAGAATCCGTTTGTCCCCGCCGATGACGCGGAGCGGGGCCGGAGAAGCCGCAAAATCCTCCGCATCCAGGCAAACGGCCTGGCGACCCGTGTGCGCTCCACCGGCATCCATACGCTGGTCATCGGCATCTCCGGCGGGCTCGACAGCACGCTGGCGCTTCTGGTCTGCCATGAGGCAAGGAAGATTGTCCCCGAAATCCGGATCATCGCGTACACGATGCCGAATGAGGGCAACACCAGCGGCCGGACCTACCGGAATGCCATAGACCTGATGAAGGCCCTGCATGTGGAGGCCCGGGAGACGGCGATCGGACCTGCGGTGCGGCAGCATCTGACTGCCATCGGCCACGGGACCGAATACCGCGGGGAGGGCGACACCACCTACGAAAATGCGCAGGCGAGAATGCGCACCTACATCCTGATGGATGCCGCCAACATGGAGAACGGCCTGGTGGTCGGGACCGGGGACCTGTCGGAGCTTGCCCTCGGGTGGTGCACCTACAATGGCGACCACATGTCGATGTACGGCGTGAACGCCTCCGTCCCGAAGACTCTGGTCCGCTACATCTGCAGCTCCTACGCGGCCACCTGCGGCGATCCGGAGCTGGCACGGGTTCTGAACGACATCGTGGATACCCCGATCACGCCGGAGCTGACGCCCTCGAACCACGGCCAGATCGCGCAGAAGACAGAGGAGAAGATCGGACGGTACGATCTCAACGACTTCTTTCTGTACTATATGCTGCGCTGGGGCTTTGCGCCGGAGAAGATTGCAGGCCTGGCCATGGCCGCCTATCCGCAGATGACAAAGGACCAGATCCGCCAGGCGCTGCACCGCTTCTACAGCAGATTTTTCCACCAGCAGTTCAAGCGGAGCTGCCTCCCGGACGGCCCGAAGGTCGGTTCCGTCACCCTGTCGCCCCGCGGCGACTGGAGAATGCCCAGCGATGCGTGCGCGGATCTGTGGCTGAAAGAAACCGACGCGATCTGAGACTGACGCCGCCGGAGGTAAGCAGGAAACAGGCGCCGCCGGCCGGTGCAGAAAACAAGAATTTCAACAGACGGCGCAAGGGACAGAGCCCGCCTGCCCGCGTATACAGACAGGATCAGACTGCCAGGGAAGGAGGAACATTCCGTGAAACTTCTGATCGCCATGAATGACTTTTTCAGCCCGTCGATCGGAATGGCGGTTTCCGCGCAGCGGTCCGCACGGGAGCTTTCCGCTCGCGGGGTGGAAGTCCGGATCCTCTCGGGCGGCATGGAGGGGAAGCCGGACTATCCGCTGAAACGATGGAAGGTTCCCCTCTACCGGAAGCGGCTGGAGGCACAGCACCTGTACTTTGCGCACACAAACGCCGAAGCCGTCCGGGAGGCCGTCTCCTGGGCGGATCTGGTGCACACCTGGGATCCGTTCCCGGTCAGTCATCAGGTTCTGGCCGAAGCATACCGCCAGGGAAAGCCCAGGGTCGGGTCCTTCCGCTTCTTTCCCGAGAACCTCACGTACGGCGCGGACATCGGCGGCTGGGACGGCATGAACCATATCCTCCGGACCGGATTCCGCGAGTACATCTACAATTACTGCGATGTCATCGTCTGCCCCTCCCGGACGGTCCGGAAATACCTGAACCAGTATGCATTCCGGAAGGGACGCCCGGAACTGGTGCCCACCGGGATTCCGGCCTCCGCGGTCGCGGAGAAAATCCCCCACGAGGGGTTCCGGATCTTTGCCTCCGGCCGGCTGACGGCTGAGAAAGACCACCGGACGCTCCTCCAGGCCGTCCGGCAGTCCCGGTATGCAGACCGGATTTACGTGACGATTGCCGGGACCGGTCCCGCGGAGGCGGAACTGCAGAAGGAGGGGAGCAACCTTCCCCATCCGGCAAAGATCCGGCCCATGCGCCGGCACGCCTGGAAGAAGGCCGCCGCATCCGCCGACTTGTATGTCCAGAGCTCCCTGGTGGAAACCGAGGGACTGGCCTGTATCGAATCCTTTGCGGCGGGGTGCGTCCCGGTGATTGCCGACGCGCCGCTCTCAGCGTCCCGGGAGCACGCTGTGGGAGCCGAGCATCTGTATGCGGCCGGGGATCCCGCAGCGCTGGCGGCAAAAATAGACTGGTGGATCGAGCATCCGGTGCAGCGGAAGGACGCCTCCGGCATGTACCGGAAGTACGCCGAGACATTCACAACCGCGCGCCAGGCCGATCGCCTGATGCGCATCTACGAGGATCTCACCGCACCGAGGTAGATGCAGTATCACCTGTTATAAACTGATCAACATCGTCCCGGTTCTGCCGGGACACATCCAGAATCACCATTCAGAATCAGGAGGAATCCAGAAATGCCCTGTACAACACTTCTTGTCGGAAAGAACGCAACCTATGACGGATCCACCTTTGCCGCGCGCAATGAGGACTCCGGCTCTGCCGGCTTCTGCGCGAAGAAGATGACCGTGGTGCAGCCGGAGGACCAGCCGCGTCACTACAAGTCGGTGCTTTCCCATGTGGAGATCGAGCTCCCGGACAATCCCATGCGCTATACCTGCATGCCGAACGCGGTGAGCAACGAGGGCATCTGGGGTGCTGCCGGCGTGAACACTGCCAATGTCTCCATGACAGCGACAGAGACCCTGACCACCAATGAGCGCGTGATCGGCGCGGATCCCTTTGTCGTATACCGCCCGGCGCAGAACGGCACGCCGGAGCAGGCCGGCGGCATCGGGGAAGAGGACCTGGTCACGCTCACGCTGCCCTATATTCACAGCGCGCGGGAAGGCGTTCTGCGCCTGGGCGCCCTGCTGACGCAGTACGGCACCTATGAGATGAACGGCATCGCCTTCCAGGATGTGAACGAGGTCTGGTGGCTGGAGACCATTGGCGGCCATCACTGGATCGCCCGCCGGGTTCCGGACGACTGCTACGTGATCATGCCCAACCAGTTCGGCATCGATTTCTTTGACCTGAAGGATGCGTTCGGCGCACAGAAGGATTTCCTGTGCTCGGCGGATCTGCGCGAATTCATCACAGAGAATCATCTGGACCTCACCCTGAACGGAGATGACTTCAACGCGCGGCTTGCCTTCGGCAGCCACTCCGACGCGGACCATGCCTACAACACACCGCGCGCGTGGTTTGCACAGCGGTATTTCAATCCGTCGGAAAATGTCTGGGACGGACCGGATGCAGAATACCGCCCGGATTCGGACGACATCACCTGGTGCCGGGTTCCGGAGCACAAGATCACAGTCGAAGACGTGAAGTACGTGCTTTCTTCCCACTATCAGGGAACACCTTATGATCCGTACAGCAAGCATTCGGATCCCCTGATGAAGGGAGCGTACCGCCCCATCGGCATCAACCGCAACAACTTCCTCTCACTGGTACAGATCCGTCCGTATCTTCCGGAGGAGATCCGTTCGATCGAGTGGGTTGCCTACGGATCCAACGCCTTCAACACCTTTGTCCCGCTGTACGCGAACATCGATCACGCTCCGGCCTATTTTGCAACCACCAGCCGTGTGACCTCCGAGAACTTCTACTGGGTCAACCGCATCATTGCGGCCCTTGCGGATCCGCACTACGAGCAGTGCATTCAGTTCATCGAGCGCTATCAGATGCGCACCGCTTCCAAGGGATATGCGGAGATCACCGCGGCGGACAAGGCATACCTGGCAGCGCCGGATTCCGCAAAGGCTGTTTCTTCCAACGAGGCGGCCAACGGAAAGATCGAGGCGATGCTCAAAGAAGAGACGGACGAACTTCTGGACAAGGTGCTTTCCGCCTCCAGCATGGGCATGAAGAACGCCTTCTCCCGGGCGGATATGTAACCCTGCCCTGTATTGCTGGCAGGAATCCGACGGAGAAAAAGGGGTCAAATGACACTGGGATACGTTTGCAAATATACGCCGGCAGAGCTTCTTGCGGCTGCCGGTGCAGATCCCGTGCGGCTGGCGCCGGCCGTCGCGGGCTTTGAAAAGGCGGATGCCGGGATGCACCCGAACATCTGCTCCTACGCCAAATCGGTGCTGGAAGCGTTCGACCCGGCGCACTGCGAGGGGATCGTCTTCACGACCTGCTGCGATTCGATCCGGAGGCTCTATGATGTGATGCGGGCGGAATATCCGGATTACTTTTTCTATCTGCTGGACATTCCGCGAATCATCAACCCGTTCACGGAGAAGATGACGGCGGAGAGAATGCTGGAACTGGCGAAGGCCTATACCCGGTGGAGGAAGCAGGCGTGGGATCCGGAGGCGGTGTCCGGCAGATTCGAAGAGATTCTCCGCCGGCGGATCGAAGCGGGGAAATCCGCGCTCCGAAAGCATCATCCGGTTCCCGGTGCGCTTCGCATCGGGGTGGCCGGCGCCCGCTGCCCGGAGAACATCCTCGACCTTCTGCAGAGCCGGAACGCGGAAATCGCCTTCAACCTGACTTGCACGGGGACGGACCGGGACGTCTGTCTCAGCGAGCACCTGGGCGATACTGCAGGAGAGTCAGGGGCATTTCCGGCGGATTCCATGGATCCGTCGAAGGCGTCTCCGGCGGGCAGCCCGGATCCATCGGGCGCAATCAGCCCGGTCAGATCAGACTCGTCAGGGGTGTCTGCGCAGGTGTCCAAAGCTCCGGATCCCCTGTCCACGGAGCGGGAGGACAGCCTGCTGCGGCGTTACGTTGCGGCGCTTCTGGGGCAGATCCCATGCATGCGGATGGCCGTCACCCGGGGACGGGAGGACTACATCCGGGGAATGTCCGGGAATCTGGACGGCATCGTGTACCACACGGTCAAGTTCTGCGACATGTATTCCTACGAGTACACAGACCTGAAGCGGGAGAGCAGTCTGCCGATTCTGCACGTGGAGACAGATCTCACCGGGCAAAGCGCGGGGCAGGTTCTCACGCGCGTGGAAGCGTTTCTGGAGAGCCTGAACGCGGCCAGACAGAAGAAGACAGCCGGCCGCACCGCTGCGGCGCAGAATGCGGCCGGACAGATGGCATCCGGAACAGCCGCGGCCGGGCAGGCATCGTCCGCCGGAAGGAGAAATACAGAGATGGAGAAACCCAACTGCTATGTGCTGGGGGTGGACAGCGGATCCACCACGACGAACGCGGTTCTGATGAACGGACAGCGGGAGATCCTCGCCGCAAAGGTCATCCGCACCGGGGCAAAGACCGCGGACTCCGCTGACCGGATCCTGCGGGAAATCCTCACCGAGGCAGGGCTCTCCCGGGATCAGCTGTCGCGGGTCGTCTCCACCGGCTACGGGAGAATCTCCATTCCCTATACGGACCGCAGCGTCACCGAGATTTCCTGCCACGCGAAGGGCGCCCTGTATTTTGACCCGGCGGTCCGATCCATTCTGGATATCGGCGGACAGGATTCCAAGGCCATCCGGATCGGGGAGGACGGCAGCGTTGCGGATTTCGTCATGAACGACAAGTGTGCGGCCGGAACCGGGCGGTTTCTCGAGGCCATGGCGCGCACGTTGGAGACCGATGTGGGAAGCCTGGCGGAGATCGCGAAAAAGGCGACCGAGAAGGTCGAAATCAGTTCCATGTGCACCGTCTTTGCCGAATCCGAGGTGATCTCCCTGATCGCGCAGAACAAGGAGAAGGCGGATATCGCCGACGGCGTCCACCGCGCAATCGCAAAGAAAGCCGTCTCCCTGCTGCGTCGAATCGGAATCCGGCCGAAGGTCTGCATGACCGGCGGGGTTGCGCTCAATTCCGGCGTCGTACAGGCGGTGGAGGAACTGATCGGGCAGAAGGTGACCGTTTTCTCCGACCCAGAGATCGTCGGTGCCGCCGGCGCCGCACTGTATGCATTGGAGGACATCCTCTGAGGGAAGATTCCCTCTGAGGATTCCCGTATCGCATCGGAATCCTGCAGCCTTTTTTCCGAATTGTGTATCGCTGGAACTGCTGTCCGGTTTTTTTTCGTCGTTCTCATTTTTTCATCGCTCTCATAGGGAGAGCACGCTGTTTCACGCCGCTGTGACGGGACCCCGGGGAACCTGGATGCCGCTGCAGCGGTATTTTTTATAGAATTTTTACTCTCACAATCGCAATTTTACGAATGATGTGTTATAATATGACCATCAGTCAGAAAAATACAGACAGATTGTGACACAGGCGCGATGCGCCGATGACAAAGAATCGCACAGCAAACGCAGGAGGTACCGCAATGGCCGATAAAACCAAGGGCAACGTTTACTCAGAAATCACCCCGGAGATCCGGGATCTGGCCGGGAAGGTACAGCAGTCCGATCAGATCGATTCCGATCTCTATGTCAAATACGACGTCAAGCGCGGCCTTCGCGACCTCAACGGCAAGGGCGTTCTCGCCGGGCTGACCAATATCTCGGAAGTACGCGCGAAAAAGATTGTGGACGGCGTGGAGATGCCGGACGAAGGGCACCTCATCTACCGCGGATACCAGATCAATGACCTGATCCGCGGCTTCTCGGAGGGCGGGCGCTTTGGGTATGAGGAGATCGCCTATCTCCTCCTGTTCGGCAGCCTCCCGACGGAAGAGGAGCTGAAGAAGTTCTCCGATCAGCTGATCTTTTACCGCAGCCTTCCCAAGAACTTTGTCCGGGATGTGATCATGAAAGCCCCCAGCGGCGACATGATGAACATGCTGTCCCGGTCGGTTCTGACCCTGTACTCCTACGACGACGATCCGGATGACGTCTCCCTGCCGAACGTGCTCCGCCAGTGCATGCAGCTGATTTCCCTGTTCCCGATGCTGGCCATCTACGGATACCAGGCCAACCGCTACTACAACGAGGGCGGAAGCCTCTACATCCACCAGCCGCTGACGACGGGGTCTCTTGCCGAGAACCTGCTGCACATCCTGCGCGAGGACGGCAATTATTCGATGCTGGAGGCCAGAATTCTGGATGTCTGCCTGGTGCTGCACATGGACCATGGCGGCGGCAACAACTCCGCGTTCACAACCCATGTGGTGTCCTCCTCCCTGACGGATACCTATTCCGCGATCTCCGCGGCGCTCGGATCCCTCAAGGGGCCGCGGCACGGCGGCGCCAACATCCGTGTCGCCAACATGTTCGACGACATGAAGCGCGAGGTCAGAGACTGGGAGGACGAGGATGAGATCCGCGATTATCTGACGAGACTCCTGCACAAGGAAGCCTTCGACCATTCCGGCCTGATCTACGGCGTTGGCCACGCGGTCTATTCGAAGTCCGATCCCCGTGCGGTGATCCTCAAGAAATTTGTCGGAAGCCTGGCAGAGGTCAAAGGATGCACGAAGGAATTCCGCCTGTACCAGAAGGTCGAGAAACTCGCACCGCAGGTGATCGCCGGGGAGCGGAAGATGTACAAGGGCGTCTGCGTGAACGTCGACTTTTACTCCGGCTTCGTCTATGAGATGCTGGGCCTGCCGCGGGAGCTCTACACGCCGCTCTTTGCGATCGCCCGGATTGTGGGCTGGAGTGCCCACCGCATGGAAGAGCTGGCGAACAACGGGAAGATCATCCGCCCGGCGTACAAGAGCGTGATCCCGGACCGGGACTATACGGAGATGGAAGAACGTTAAGACGCATCCTATCATGAAGAGATCCGTCTGCTGCGAGGATTTCACCCGCAGCAGACGGATCTCTGACGTTTTTAACCAGTTTCGTTTTCGCTTGACAGGAGAGAAGCGTACTGGTATACTTTATCGCATTAAAGCGTTACCGTTCAGCGTAATAAAGTATCCGGCGAACATCGATGAAATCAGTCATCCATGATTCGC
>OMZJ01000175.1 GCA_900315495.1 uncultured Lachnospiraceae bacterium | reverse complement strand
TCCATTGGTCGCATACCACACATCTGAACGGCCGCTGATCTTTTGAAGAAATTTTTCTATTCTGTCCCAGTTATCATTCAAATCAAACTCATATGCATGACCCCAGACATAAAAGAGCTTGGCAGGGGTCTCGAAGTTGAAATACGGCGCATCGCTCAGGAACTGATCCGCATATTCAAAAAGTTTCTCATCATCATGATGACAGGTGGGATTCCACATCAGAAAATCCTGCGGAATATCAAACTTTCCCGTGGATGCAATCGTCCGGGCATACCGTATACCGGAGGTGCACAGAGCTGTACGGATGTTTTCAGAGGTCACACCAAATGCGTAGGCATAGCCTGTTACCATTCTTCCCAGGAGGCTTTCCAGATCTCTGCGGCAGTTTAAGATCTCATCCGCGCAGCGCGCGGTATCCATGGTCGCCATAGATGTATGCCATTCTCCATGACCCGCGATCTCATGATTCCTGTAGATTCCTGCAATCTCATCGGATTGATTCTTGATATGATCGATTGTTTTTCCGTTCAGACTGACCTTGCCGGCCGCGCCGAACAGGCGGGGATTCAGGTTGAAGGTTCCTTTCACTCCATATTCATTGAACAGATGGATCAGACGAATATCCTGTGTGATGCCATCATCGTAGCTGAATGTCACCGCCTTTTTTCTGCCTCCCGGCCAGTACAGGCAGTCATTCTGCATTCTGCTCATGATTTTTCTTTTCCTCCCCTTTCGACAGCTCAGCCTTTCACAGACCCCATCGTGATGCCTTTTACGAAATACTTCTGGAAGAACGGGTATGTGATGAGCAGCGGAATGACCGCCACAACGGCAATGGCCATGCGCACGCCCTGGGTAGGTACCTTGAATCCGACTGCCATGGAACTCGCCGCATGATTCTGCAGAAATACCGTCTGATTGATGACGGCATTCAGGAAATTCTGTATCCCGTACAGATCCGAACGCTGCTGCAGGAAATAGATGCCGTTTGTCCAGTTGTTCCAGTAGCCGATCAAAGCCATCAGACCGACCGTGGCAAGGATCGGCTTGCTCATCGGCAGAACGATACGGGCCAGCGTTCTGGGTTCTGAGGCACCGTCTACACGGGCGGCCTCAATCACTTCTTCCGGTACGCTGGAATTGATGTATGTCCTCATCATGATGACGTAGAAGGGATTCATGAGCAGGTAGGGAACAATCATCCCCCAGATCGTATCCTTCAAGTTCAGCATGTTTGTGTATACCAGATAGGTCGGAACCAGACCGCCGTTGAAAAGCATCGTAAAGAACAGGAAGAAAGCGATTGCACTGCGTCCGGGGAGATCTTTTCTGGACAGCGGATACGCGAACAGTACTGTCAGGATCAGGTTGGCCGTGACACCGACCAGGGCATAAATGATGCTCATCAGATAAGCCCTTCCGATCGACCTGCTTGCCGTCCGGAGATAGCGGTAGGCATTCAGACTGAATACCTTCGGGATCAGGCTGTAGCCATGCTGAACAATGTAATCTTCATCCGTCAGGGAACTGCTGACCAGGAGCCAGAAGGGAATGATACAGGCAGCCACGAGGATGATCATAATTGTGTATGTGATGACCTTGGATACTTTACTGTGATTGATCATGTCTTTCCCTTCCCGCCTCAGAACAATGCGCTGTCTGCGTCCAGTTTGCGGACGATCATGTTCGAGGCAAATACCAGTACAAAGCCGACAACCGACTGCAGAAATCCTGCTGCCGAAGAGCGGCCGACATCATTCAGCTCCAGCAGTGCCCGATAGACAAATGTATCAATCGTCTGCGTCGTCGAATACAGAAGGCCACTGTGCTGAGGGATCTGGTAGAACAGTCCGAAATCCGAGAAAGCGATATGGCCGACTGCCAGAAGTACCAGCATGATAATGGTTGTCTTGAGCATCGGCATGGTGATGTACCGGATCTGCTGCCAGACGGTTGCACCGTCCATGACGGCCGCCTCATAATAGGTCTTGTCGATACCGATGACTGTTGAGTAATAGATAATCGAACTGTACCCAAAACTCATCCAGAGCTGTACAATCGGGATGATGACCGGCCAGTATTTCGGTTCGTTATACCACTTGATCTTCTCGGTAATTCCTAACAGGGGAAGAATCGTATTGTTCATGAATCCGGTGGACGGATTCAGGAATGCCAGTACGATGTAGCCGACAATCGTTGTGGAAAGAAGATACGGAATCAGTATGATAATCTGGCTGAAACGCTTAAAGAACCTGTTGTAAATACTGTCCAGGCTGATAGCGACGACAATCGCCAGCAGATTATCCAGTACAATGAATACCAGGTTATAGAGAATGGTATTCCGGATCGCGGTCAATGCGTCACCGTTGCTGAACAGATACCGGAAATTACTGAACCCGACCCAGGGACTCTTCAGAATTCCTACGGAATAGTCAATCTTCTTAAAGGCGATCAGCAGTCCGGCCATAGGAATGTAATTGTTGATGATGAGATAGATTGATCCGGGGACGAGCATCAGATACAGCGGCAGATATCTCCTGATGCGTGCCTTTTTCTTCACAGCTGCAGCATTCATAAGTTCCCTTCCTTTGATGTATGATTGTTTCTCTTGTCTCGCGCGGAGAAACACATCTGTTGATTGTGATTGGATGCTAGCAGAAGAGCCGGGCTGCCTGCTATCAGTTTTCTGCCCTGAATTGTTACAAATCTTTTTCCCCGCTCGCAGGCCTGCATCCGCCGCAGAAAAGTATCCGGAAGGCATCAGATAACTGACAAATCGGATTAGAAAACTTACAGAAGTGCCGGCGCCGATCTGGTAGTTTATAGAAAACAATTACAAAGCACCGCAATGATACGGCGGTGAAAAGGAGGGTATATGAAAAAACTGACAGCAGCAGCACTTGCCGCCACGATGGGAGTCTCACTCCTGATATCGACGGGGGCAACCGCAGAAAATGCCGGTGCACAGGAAGACGAATATCCGGTCGTCCGCATGGCCTACACGCACATCTTCCCGGCCAAAGATGAAAAGGCTGTAGAGGATGCCATGAACGAGATTCTTCGCGAGGAAGCACACGCAGAAGTCGACCTGATCAGTGTTGACTTTTCCGATCTTACCTCCCAGATGAACCTTCTTCTGACCGGCGGCAAAGAGCCTCTGGATATCTTCTCTTCCTTCTGGTATCTGCCGCTGAACACGCTGCAGGCCAACGGGCAGGTTGCGGAACTGGATGACCTGCTGAAAAGTCATCCGGAGGTTCTGGACCTTTTCAAGGATAACCCCGAAGTTCTGGATGCCTGCAAAATAAACGGAAAAATGTATGCGCTTCCCACACTGGGGCCCTGGTCCAGCCCGGAGTTTTACTTCTGCCTGAAGTCGGACTCGGACGCAGCCGGCATCGACTGGTCCAAAGTCAAGACCCTGGATGATCTCACGGACGCAATGCTGGCAATGAAGAAAGCCAATCCGGACCATTACTACATCCCGGGCGCGACCGAAACCTATTACATTCCGAAGGACATCGATACCCTGGGAGACAACAATACCTTCCTTGGCGTTCTGACCGACCCGCTGAACAGCACTACCGTGGAAAACTACTACGAGTCTGAATATTTTCTGAATTTTATGAAGAACGTCAAGACCTGGTCTGAAAACGACCTGATCAGTCCGGATCCCATGAGCAACACCCTGCCGTCACTGATGTCCGTGCAGAACGGTGTTACTGCCGGATCTCCCGGATATTGCTGGAGTGATGAAGAGTGGCTCTACGAAGCCAACACGCAGCAGCAGTACGGCGGAGACGTAACTGGATGCAATTTCGGCGAGCGGCTGATCACTACATCGAACATCCAGACCTATCTGTGGCACATCACCAGTTTCTCCCAGAACAAGGAAGCTGCCATGAACGTCCTTGCCGCTTTCTATACGGATTCCAGACTGGATGCGCTATTCGGCAACGGGATCGAAGGAAAGAATTATGTTGTAAACGCGGATGGAAAACTTGAGTATCCGGAAGGCAAGAACAACACGAACTGCGGTTGGACCGGATTAACCGCTTCTTATTTTCTTCCGAATACTTCCGGATGCACCGCATGGTACTACCAGCCGGACGATATGTGGGATCAGATGATGAAGACGAATCAGGAGGCCAAGTCATCCCTCGCACTTGGTTTCGTATTCGATTCCTCCTCCGTTGCCGATCAGATCACTGCCTGCGCAAATGTCTGTGCACAGTACTATCTTCCGCTGATCAACGGTGAGGTCGATATCGATGAAACCCTTCCGGTTTTCCAGCAGGCTCTGCACGACGCCGGCATTGATCAGATCATTGCTGAGAAACAGAAACAGCTTGATGCATGGCTTGCAGGCAAGTAATGTAAATAGCAAGAGATTTCAGTTCATTTGATACACCATGTAAATAGTCAAGCGGCGGAGACGATCGTCCCCGCCGCTGATTCTTTTTTCTGTCTGTCTCACGCTTTCTCTCCGGCCTGTTTTTCATTCCGGATTCTTGCCCTGTATTCGCTGGGTGTCACATCCTCGTGCTTTTTAAAGATCTGAGAAAAATGGGAAAAATTCGTATAGCCAAGCTCAATGGAAATGAGGCTTACGGAAATATTGGTATGTGCCAGCATCTCTTTGGCGGCTTCCATTTTCGACGATATGATATATTCCTTGATATTCTGCCCCGTCTGCTGTTTGAAAAGCTTTGTAAAGTATTCCGGACTCAGGTGCACATAATCCGCCACATCCTTCACGGTGATCGGTGCAGAAATGCTGTCAACGATGTATTTTTTTGCGCGCTCGACATCCCCTGCCTCGGAATTTTTCGCCTCTATCCGGTCTACCGCATCCAGCATGAAGCGTACCTCCTTCCGCAGAGATTCCACATCCTTGAAGCTGTCCATATACTCCTGATAAGTGTATTCTTTGGTGAACAGATCCGCTGTATCGATATTATTCTGGTAAAAATAGAGAAGAAAGATATAGGTCAGCTGCTGATGCAGTTCGCAAAGATCCTTGAATTTCGAACTGCTCTCATTCACAATTCGTGTAATGTAGGCTTCAATTTCACTTTCCAGGATTTTCTTCTGCTCGGCGGAAATCATTTTTTCCCACCGCTTCACGCTCTCGGAAAGATCGACTGTCCCGGACGCCTGCGCCTGCACTTCTTCCCCTATGATATAGCAGCCTGACCGATGCGCGATATTCTCATGGATGGCATTCGTCACCTCACGGACCTGGTCCCGGATGGCGCAAAGGTCAGACTCCCTGCCCGCATAGACGGACACATTCATGGGTGCTGCCTTCTCTCGGATCTTTTCATAAAAGCGGCAGATCTGAGCCGGCTCCAGGGGAACCGTCTTTCCATCCGCTGTGAATAGCAGGCAGATAAAGGCATGGCTGCTGTCGACTGTGTGCAGAATTTCCAGCGGATAGCCGATCTTCGCTTCTTCCAGGGACTGTTTGATTCTCTTCCAGATCTCCTTTTCTGCAAGAGAAGCCTCCTCTTTTCCGAAATCATCACTCACAACATACAGAACACGGATTGCACTGGAGAGTTCCAGCGGGATTTCAAACCGATGGAGCAGTTCCAGAGAGGCATCCCGGTCTTCGTCCCGCAAAGACAGCAGATTCAGGATCGTGTGATTCATGATCTCGTACTCATTCTGACGAACCAGCGAGGCATACTGCATCAGCTCTCTGCTGCTGTCGCGCTTTCGTATAAACTGCACTGCACGCCGCAGGCAGTCTTCAACGGTCTCCGGTTCCGCCGGCTGCAGCAGATAATCAAAGCACCCATATTTCAGGCTCTCCTGTGCATAATCAAAGCTGGCATGACTGGTCAGCATCACGCGGACGGTATCCGGATATTTCATTTGAACGAGACGATTCAATTCCAGTCCGTTCATTCCGGGCATCTCGATATCCATGAACAGAATATCCGCCGGCATCCGGGACATGATCTGCAGTGCTTCCGCTCCGCTGGCTGCCATCCGGCAGTCGCTGATCCCGCAGTCACGGAAATGTACTCCCGCCGCCATGCCTTCCCGTACACTCTTCTGATCATCTACAAACAGCAGTCTGATGTTATCCCTGTGCATTGCCTTTCTCCTCATTGCGTATCGGAATATAGAAAACCGAGCAGGCGCCGGAACCCGGCAGGTTGAAGAATGCGGTCTGACATTCCTTTCCGTAGATCAGCTTCATGCGGCGTTTCAGATTGACAATCCCGACGTGATACTGTCTGTACGTTTCTGAATCATCCACCAGTTCTTTCAGCACTTCATCGCTGTATCCGGTCCCGTTGTCAGATATCTTCAGGTGCAGGTATTTGCGGTCCGCCGCATCGCTGATCTCCGCCTGCACCCGGAAGCACAGCATCCCTTTCTCCGTATTGCTGTACTTGCATGAATTCTCAAGAAAAGTCTGAATCAGAAGCGGCGGTACCAGACAGTCGCGGGCTTCATCGGGGATTTCCATATCCAGAATGATCGGATGTGTGCTGTCCATCTGAATGATGCTCTGATAATCGTTCACTTCCGCAATCTCATCCCGGAGCGGAATCAGCTGGAGATTATCCCGAAAGATGAACCGCAGATGATTGGAAAACTCCATGATCATCATCTTCATCTTCTCAATTTCCCCGGTACAAGCCATGTTATAGAGACTCTTGAGGCAGTTCAGGAAAAAGTGGGAACGCGTCTGAAGCTGATAATACTGAAGAAGTGCCTGATCCTTCTCTCGCTGCCTCGCTTCATTCTCACGCTCGAGCTCGATTTTCTGATCAACCAGATCATTCAGCGCCTCACTGATCCTGGCATATTCCTGGATACTGTCTGCACCGGTTGCCTCCAGATGGACCGCCGGCACAGATTCCGCCGGCTGTTTTCCGCGCATGCGCCTGCTGCTCTCGCTGATCCGGGCCGACAATTCTGAAATACGTTCCAGCGGATAGACAGTAATCTTCTTGACATAGTCATAAATAATCAGGAGGAAGGCGAGTAATGTCGCCGCAAGCAATAGCAAAAGGATCAGCGCAACCGAAGAAAGTTTCCAGATTCCTTCCATTCTGGAAACGATGCAGAGACCAATGCCGTAGTCCTCAAAAAACCGGGATTGAACAATATTTCCGCCGATTCTTCGCTTCCAGGGATACGAATGATCTGTACTGTCAAAGATCTCCTTTTGAAAAGATGCATTGTTCTCCAGTTTCTGAAGATCCGGGCCATCGGATTCCGCCAGCACTTTCTCATCATTGTAGAAGAGATAACCTTTTTCCTTGTCTGAGAAGCTTTTTATATATGCATTCAGATCTACCATGGCAGTGATATAGAGATCTCCGCAGAAATAGGTATTGGTCAGAATCCTCGTTTGCCCGCTGTTATAGATTTTCCAGCACTGATAATCCGATCCCTCCATTGCCAGGAAATCCTGCGAGGCCTGCCTCATGAACATCCGCAGGTCGGTCCCGTACAATCCGTCCAGGAACTGTGCTCCGACCCGGTAGTAGTACTGGCTGCCGTCTTTGTTGTAATAGAACAGGGCGGTAGAATCACTGACTTCATTTTTGACCATTTCCCGGGTCAGATATTCGGCTTCTATCTTCTGGCTGACACTGACGCTGCTCTTCAGAGAAAGGAGCTTGAAATAAGTATCATCAATCGTCAGATTCTGGAGAAATTCTTCCAGTTCGCCCACTGTGTATTCAAAGGAGCTGGCATACAGATCCAGCGTTTTTTCATCACAATAGGATAACTCTTTTTCATAGGTCCAGATGGAAAAGGCACCGTACAGGACAAAGCTCACGGCAGTCGCCGAAATCATCAGAATAAAGTAATGAAACAGTCTGGCTTTCATGGATTTCATTTTCGCCAGTTTCCTGTGTTTGAACTTCATAGGTTCTCACCGATCCTTTCGGCTTTTCGTATGCAATGCCGGGTCTGGGCCTGCAGTATCGCCTGCAGTATCTTTTCGTAAACTGACCAGTCAGGCCGCTGTTCGTTTCCGGGAGAATCATGCCGGCAAAGGCTTACACAGCGTTCGAATTCTCCCTGTCATACTTTTATCGATTCTTTATTTTATCACTCTGTATCGCAGAATTCTTTATCTTCCGAAAATCTCCCCGGACAGATTCTGCCATCCGGCGCAGGATAGCTTTCACCGGATCTGCAGATCAGTCCGTCCTTTTTGATTCAGACATAGAAAGGCCCCCAGACAGAATTTGTATCTGCTATTCTGCCTGGGGTCAGCATATTGTCATGCTGCACTTTGCTGATGAATGGCTGATTCACGCATGCGGCATTCCGGGTCGCTGCCGCAGTGTGTATTTTCAATCGTCAGTTTTCTCCGGATCGCCAAAGAACCGGATATGCTCCAGATGGGTGAAATCCTCCGGCATGGTAAAGCCGCGGAAAATATCTTTGATCAGATCTGCACACAGGTAGGAGAGCTCCGCCCAGTGATCTGTCACATAAACGATATCATTACAGATGGAAACCTGCAGTCCCAGAATATACTTTGCAAACCACTCCACAGACACCAGCAGCTCGCCGTTTCTGTGCAGCGCTTCACAGTACATGCTCCGCAGCTGATCGTCAATCAGACAGCCGATGGAGCCTCTGGCAAACTGGCAGGTTCTGCCATCCGGCAGTTGGATTTCCGCCGTCAGTGTATCTTCCGATGGAAGATACGTGCCGCCGGCCATCTCTGCCAGGAATTGAACCGGGACCATGGTATATTCCCCGCGCACTTTCTGGCCTCCATTCAATCCATGATACTTGAGCTTCTGCCAGCGGACCGGGGCCTGAGACAATTCCTGTACCTGATTGTGCCACCAGACCTTGGCCGTTCCCGCTTCAAAGGCTGCCGCGCAAGTGTCTCCCTGGCGGGGGATTCTGGTTTTACCGTAGGTGATTGTTCCATCCGCCTCCCGGCGCGTCCCCGAAAAAAGGAAATCCCAGTAAAGGAAGGCTTCGTCCAGAGTCTGACCATGATCGCGGTTCTTTACATCCAGGAAGACAAGATCTGCTTTTTTCCCCTTGTAAAATGCAAAATTGTCCTCCCCTTCGATGCGGATCTCCGGAATCGGATCGCACTCATTGATCTTCATCCAGTAAAAGCGATTGTACTTGTCCAGTGCCGCTTCCTTATCATGTGTGCGAACGCCAAAACCGTTGTTCTCCGGTCTGGTCTCCCAGATATCCAGCGGCCCGCCTTCGTTGATAAGATTTCCTTTCTTGTCAAACAGCACACCCAGCGGTGCAGCTCCCGCGGAGCCAGCTGCACCGGCAAGAAGATATCCGTAATAGTGAGCAAACTGACTTGTCATCATGTTGCCCATGGACATTCCCTGCATGAAAATTCGTCCCGGATCAATGTTATACTTTTCCTCCATATGTGCAATCAGCTTGAGAAGGAATTGCATATCCGGATTTTTTGACATATCTTTTTGCGGCCTGGGAACCAGTTTTCCGTCAATCCTGTCCCCGCCGTGATCGTCTTCCGGCAGAACAACCTGCCAGAATCCGGGAACGGTGGAGGATGGATACACCACAATAAAACCTTCCCTGTCTGCCAGAAGGGACCAGCCGGAATAGATACACTGTCCCCACCCATTCATCAGACCACCATGGTTGGATACGATCAGAGGAACCGGTCTGGATCCGTCATATTTTTCCGGCACATATTCATACCAGGTGTTCTCCTGACCATCAACCAGCTGCCCGTGATACTCTTTCAAACGCTTTGGATAAGGCTGGGAATTATTGCCGTTCTCATTGACAACGATGTCGCTGCCTTTGATCTCCTCCGGCAGATAATCACGATTCGCGTCATCCGGCATACCGGCCTTCAACTTGATTGTATTCATACGGTCAGTCCTCCCATCCTTCCGGAATTGTCACGGCCTCCTGTACCAGTCTCTCATAATCCGCCTCATGGTATCTGTCCTGCAGAATTGACTTCAGGATATCCGCCAGATAATAGGACAGTTCTGCCCAATGGTCGGTAATATACAGAATGCCATTGCATTGTGTAATCTTCAAATTCAGGATGTACTCGGCGAACCACTCAGCGGACACCAGCAGTTCGCCGTTGCGATGCAGTGCCTCACAGAACATGCTGCGAAGCTTATCGTCGATCAGGCAGCCAATCGACCCTCTGGCAAACTGCAGTACTCTGCCGTCCGGAAGTTCCACGCGGGCGGTCAGAGTGTCCTCCGAAGGAATATATTTTCCGCCAGCCATCTCCGCCAGGAATTGTACCGGCACCATCATATATTCCCCGCGCACTTTCTGGCCGCCGTTCAAACCGTGGTACTTGAGTTTCTGCCATTTCACCGGTGCCTGACTGAGTGTTTTCAGCTGATTATGGAAAAATACTCTCGGCACCCCGGCCATGAAAGCAGCTGCGTATGCATCGCCCTTTCTCGGTATATTGGGCTCTGTCTGGATGATCCTGCCGTCCTCTCTGCGTCTCAGGCCGGAGAAGAAATAATCCCAGTAAAGAAAGGCTTCATCCAGTGTCTGACCATGATCACGGTTCTTGATGTCCAGGTAGACCAGATCCGCTTTCTTTCCCTTGTAGAACGCAAAGTTGTCTTCCCCGACGACGCTGATTTCCGGCAGAGGATCACACTCATTGATTTTCATCCAGTACCAGCGGTTGATATTAAAAGAAGCACACTCGTCCTCGTAATCTCCCATGCCGAATCCATTGTTCTCCGGACGGGACTGCCATATCGGGAGAGCACCTCCCTGATTCCTGACACTGCCGTCCTTGTTGAACAGGACAAATCCCCAGGTTGCCGCGCCTGCCCCGGCCGCTCCGGCAAGTATGTTTCCGTAATAGCGTGAAAACTGGGCCGTCATCAGATTGCCCATAGACATGCCCTGCATGAAGATACGTGACGGATCGATGCTGTACTTTTCCTCCATCATGTCAATCAGCCGGCGGATAAAGTTCAGATCATGATTCTGCCGGTAATCTCTCGCCGGGCGGGGAACCTGCACGCCGTCCAGCGTGGTTGGGCCCCCGGATTCATAGATTCCCTCCACTGACCAGAACTTCATCTCTGTCGCATCCGGAAATACACAGATCAACCCTTCCCGATCCGCGACCATCGTCCAGGATGTATAGATTGCCTGTCCCCACCCGGTCATCAGACCGCCGTGAAGAGATACTACCAGCGGAACCGCCTTTGTTCCGTCATAGCTTTCCGGTACATATTCATACCAGACATTCTTCACGCCGTCACATACGACACCTTCACACCGCCGAAGCCTTTCCGGCCAGGGCTGTGAATTGTTTCCGTTCTCATTCACGACAATGTCGGTGCCGATAATCTCTTCCGGAAGATACGTCCGGTTGTCATCATCCGGTGTCCCCGGACGCAGGAATACTTTACTCATGCTTTTTCTCCTTATCTCTTTTTCCAATCCATTTCTCAGATCTGTTCTATCCCGTTTCCCCTTACCTGCCGTCGCCGCTCCTCTCTGTTCGCTTTACATCTTCTCTCATCAGCCGGTCATAGGAGGCTGGGTCAGCCTGCCCGGTCAGAATATCCCGGATTAAATCCGCCATAAAGGTCGAAAGAACCGCAAAATGATCGGTGACATAGACTACACCGCTGCACTTTGTTACCGTCACATTCAGAATCGCCCTGGCAAACCATTCAATGGAAACCAGCAGTTCCCCATTCCGATGAAGCGCTTCACAGGACATACTGCGAAGCCGGTTATCGATCAGGCACCCGATGGAGCCCCTCGCAAACTGCAGCAATCTGCCATCCGGCAGGTGAATTTCTGCAGTCAGCGTATCTTCGGAAGGGATGAACTCGCCGCCTGCCATCTCCGCCAGGAATCGAACCGGCACACAGAGATATTCCCCTCTGACAATCTGTCCTCCATTCAGTCCATGGTATTTTCGCTTCTGCCAGAGAACCGGCACGGCAGACAGTTTCTGCGGTTTGTTATGCCACCATACAAGATCCGCCCCTTCCGCAAATGCCGCAGCATAGGAATCGCCCTCCCGCGGAAGAACGGTCTCTGACATGGTGATGGTTCCATCCGGATTTCTGGTCAGGCCGGAGAAAAAATAATCCCAGCAGAGAAACGCCTCATCCAGCGTCTGTCCATGATCACGATTCTTGATATCCAGAAAGACCTGGTCTGCATACTTTCCTCTATAAAAAGCGAAATTATCTTCCCCGTCGATGCGGATCCGTGGAATCGTGTCACAGCCATTTATTTTCATCCAGTACCACCGGTTATAACGGTTTACCGCGGATTCCTCCGCCTTGTCAGCAGCCGCCGGAACCCCGTTGTTTTCCGGCCTGCTCTGCCATACGGCAACGGGCCCGGATTCGTTCTTGACTTGATAATGATCATCAAAAAGTACTTTGGCATAGGACGAGCAGGCAGATCCTGCCGATCCCGCAAGAATTTTTCCGTAATAGCGCGTAAACATGTGCGTCATGAGATTTCCCATGGACATTCCCTGCATGAAAATACGTCCCGGATCGATCCGATACTTATCCTGCATGCGGCGGATCAATGCCAGCAGCATGTTCAGATCATGATTATCCTTTTTCTCTTTCGGCACTTTAGGCGTGAAGATCCGATCCCCTTCTCCCTCTTTGCCGTCAAAAACCCCCTCCACAGCCCAGACACGTCCCTGCTCCGCATCCGGAAAAACACAGATCAGGCCTTCGCGGTCTGCCACCATGGTCCATGATGTATAGGCGGAGTGTCCCCATCCGGTCATCAGACCGCCATGCAGTCCGACAACCAGCGGGACGGCTCTGGTTCCGTCATAGCTCTCCGGAACATATTCATACCATGTATCCGTTTCACCCGGGTCAACCAGGGACTCCTGGCACTTCTTCAAACGCGGATTCCAGGGAATCGAATTATTTCCTGCCTCGTTGATGACCATGTCACTGCCATAGATTGCCTCCGGCAGATATTCTCTTGTGGTATCATTCGGGGTTCCTGCACGCAGTTCCAGCTTTCCTTCCATTGCCTGCTCCTGAATTGTGTATCTCTGATCTGTCTTGCTTCTGATTTTCTATATGCTTTTTTGTATCATTTTTGATATGGTTATTTTTTGTATGTTTTATAGCCATGACGAATTTGATGTGTACATGGTGCTTTTTATGCGGATGAAAGACGGCCCCCGCAGTGATGATGTTATCTTCCCGAAGAAACCAGTCACAAATCAATATGGAAAGTAAACGCCGGTCCGTATGTCCTTATCTCCTGAACCAGTTTTTCGTCATATGCCTCGCGGCAGGCAGGCGTGCGGTCGATAACCATCGTATAATGATGCTCTGCGGTCATGGGCTTCCATTCCGGAAGGAAACGATTATTGGGATCACCCGTCCGTACAAAACTCAGGACCAGGTTGCTGAAAACATCCTCCATCATATTTCCATAAACGGCTTCATTCAGAACATAGACACGATCCTGATTGCGGAAAATATAGCAGACATCTCCCCCATGCCAGAGCGGCACCCATCCATCTTCCGGCGCGTCATAAGCCACATTGTAAACATATGTATTGTCCCGGCCGTTCTTTGCATGCAGCAGTGCTGTCTCTGCCGTGGGAATCCGCACACGGCTGTCCGTATACGCCAGATCCAGAATATCATGATCCGGATAAGCATTTCTGAACAGGCCGATGATCTCATCGCCATGCTCGCCAAAGCGCTTTTTCACAAAGGCAAGCCTGTCATCCTGCGACATGGCGTCCTTCTGATCCACTGTCAGATCGACCAGCGGAAATTCGCCAAGAGTTGATCCAAACAGCATCGGTTTATCCGCAGACCATGGCATGAATCCGGCCGAAAGAAGGTTTCCTCGGAAGAAATCGTCCTGAACCGGTGAAAAAATCATCGGTCCGAAGTGGAGTTTTCTGTCAGCTCTGCGGCAGGCTTCCGCCAGCAGATCATAAGGGACTTTCTGGATCTGATCGATGGTTTCTTTCGTCAGACCGAGTTCCGCTACGACCTGGTCTGCAAAAATATGGCTTTTCTCCCTCGCGCCTTCATCCCGATCTCCCATCGCTCCGGACAGACAGATTCCCCTTTGAAAATAGGGCGCCGCTTCCTCTATGTTATAGAGACACGCGACCTTACCGCCTCCGCCGGAATGACCGCAGATTGTCACATTCTCCGGATCCCCTCCAAAAGCGGCGATATTCTCATGGATCCACTTCAATGCCAGAACCAGATCCGCGATCCCCACGTTCGCGGAATGTGCAAAGCGTCCGCTGTACTCGTCCAGATTCAGATGGCCCAGAACGTTCAGTCTGTGATTGATGGAAACGAATACAATGCCTCCGTAACCGGCCAGACGCAGCCCCTCAAAGGAATACTCCTCGAGCGCGTTGCCCGCAAAATATCCGCCGCCGTGAATCCATACAAACACAGGCATTTTGCGGTCATTCTTTGTGACTGGTGCCCAGATGTTCAGGTTCTGGCAGTTCTCATCTTCCCTCTGCAGCAGATGCAGCCCGCGATAAATGGGAAAAGGAACAACCTTATTGATCTGTGGAGCAATAGGTCCGTGCCGAAAGCAATCCCTGACGCCAGACCAGGAATCCGGTTCTTCCGGCATTTCAAATCTGCGGGCTTTCGCATATGGAAGTCCCATGAAAATATTGCAGCCGCCGTAAGTCACACCGCGGACCTTTCCGAATTTTGTCGTGACCACCGGCTTTACCGGTTCAAATGTATAAGGATTCATCTTCCAGCTTTCTCCTTCTCTGCCCGGCCCTTTTCAGAATACACTGTCGCCTGTCGGCTTCAGATCAAAGAAATCCAGGGCTTTCTGAATTCCAAGATCCCAGAAGCGCCATTCATGCCGGTACCCTTCCCCATAGAAAAACTCCGCATCCAGACCCAGCTTTTTTGCATGCTGCTCGAATTTCTGCAGATTTTTGTAAATCATTGCGTCATTGGTTCCGCAGGCGAACAGGAAACGGGGAAGGATGCCAAGCGGCGCTTTCTCATCGATGATCCGCCAGATGTTCTCCTCGGAGGCTTTGTATTTTTCAAGACCTCCTGCGTTGGCGATGGAGGCCGCAAGGCGTGTATTGTTTGTATCCAGCATGAGGTCCGGCGATCCCGGCCTCATGTCGGACCAGTCCTGCGGTGCCGCGGAAAGGACTGCGGCAGCGGCAAATTTCTCCGGGAAATTCACGGCAAACTTCATGGTGCCCCGTCCGCCCATGGAAAGGCCCGCGATATAATTGTCTTCCCGCTTTTCCGAGGCCGGGAACCAGCCATAGATTACCGGCATAAGTTCCCGGATGACATAATCGTACATGTTATAGCCCATCATCATATCAGGCCAGTTGGAATAGTTGCTGTTGAGCGCTGACGGCATGACAACGATCACGCTGCGCTCGCACGCATAGAGTTCGATATTCGTTCTGCGCTGCCAGTCCGTCGCATCACCAAATGTGCCATGCAGGAGCCAGAGTACCGGGTATTTCTGCCCGCTGCGGTAAAACGCATCCGCGGTCAGCCTCCTCGGACAATCCGGTACAATCACATCCACCATCGTATTTCCGTTTAAATACTTGCTCTCAAAAAAGAACTGTATCAGTGCCATCCTTCAGCCTCCTTCAACATTTTGTACGTCTTTCATTGCATATCCAACATAACAAAAAGTCCGCGGAGCCGGCTTTCACTTTTGTAATGAATATTTATATTTTTCTGTCATATCGGACGCTCCGGACCGGAATGAGGCGCAGGAGCACATTCTCATTCAGCCTCCCCTGCGATCCGGCTGCCGGGCAGGCAGCAAAAAAAGAGACAGCGGCTGCAATCACCACTGTCTCTGACTCATACTTATTGTATGCCAAATTGCTGTATTCACGGCGATATCTTCGCCTGCGCACCGTCAGTCCATGAAAATTCCTTCATAGGCCAGGTCACGGATTCTGGGGTGTACGGTCATGTATACCGGAAGCATGTTCAGAACCTCCTGGGCATAGGCGATGCTGATGTGGTTGACCGGATCGACCAGGACATAGGCTCCTGCGGCGCCGTCCCAGCCGAATTCGCCCTTCGGAACCAGCGTCCTTGAATTATCGATCAGCGTACGGACGCCGAGGGCATAGCCGTACTCTGTCTTCCAGCCCATCTGGAATTCCTCAAGCTGGGTCTGGTTCAGCTGGTTCGTGCTCATAAGCCGAATCGTCTCCGGTTTGAGAATTCTTTTGCCCGTACTTCCAACCCCGTCGTTGGCGAGCGCTGCCAGCAGCCTGCTGCAGTCATCTACCGTTGTGCAGATTCCTGCTCCGCCGCATTCATAGTTCTTTGTGAAACGGAACCCCATGGAATGGTCCGGATGGGTGGTGTTGGTTTTCATATCGAACGCGTACTGTGCAGACAGCCTTCCCGCTGCATCCTTCGGCTCGTGCAGCCAGGTATTCTGCATATTCATGGGATCCAGAATGTTTTGTTTCAAGTATTCCCCGAAGGACATGCCTGTCACGACCTCAATCACTGCTGCCAGGACGTCATGCCCGAGCGCGTAGGCATAGTGCTCGCCCGGTTCGAACAAGAGCGGCATCTGTGCCAGAGCAGACATCATTTCCCGGGTTGTGGCCTCCCCGTTCGTCTCCTTCACCTTGTCCCTGATCCATTCCGAGTCAATGTCGTAGGACATGCCGCTGGTCATGGAGAACAGCTGGCGGATCCGCATCTTTTTCTTCGCAGGATGAACCGGCGTCGTTTGATCCGGCATTTTGACCGGCCACTTTCCCAGTTCGAAATGATCCGCCACCATCATATGGGAAAACTCCGGCAGGTACTGGTCCACTTCGTCATCCAGTCCGAGTTTTCCCTGCTCCACGAGCTGCATTCCTGCTGTGACCGTAAAAATTTTGGATACGGAATATACATTGTACAGATCGCGATCCGTTACCGGGAGCTTCCGGTCATAGTCCCGATGACCTTCCATGTGACGCCACAATACGTCATGCCCGCGCATGATCTTGATATCAGAACCATGAACGCCGTATGTCTTTTCCAGCGTTCCGAGGTATTCCTCCAGTTTTGAAAAATTCATCCCTTGGCTCTCCTCTCCTGTCGCAGTTCCTGTGTTTCGTCTGCGTTTTCACTGGTGCTCCTACAATATAGTAAAAAGCGGCAGGATCGGCTTTCACTTTTACAAGGACTATTTTCACTTTTCTGTCCTGTTGAATGCGTTCTCCGGAATGCACTGTTCCTGCTCAAGCCGCACCCTGTGATCGATCATGTACCGGATGACGTCGTGAAAAACGGCATATTCCGGGTCGGCCAGGAGTTTCTGCAGGCCTTTGAGATAATGCTTTTCCGTGATCGGCATGGTGAACGCGGCAAACTCCCCGAGGGTTTCCCGGTCCATCCGCCAGGGGCGCGCCGCCGGTGCAAGCTCGCGCCGAAGTCTCGTGAAAATCCGGAAGCCTCCGATATCGATGTCGCTCCAGTGGAGGATCTCTGTCCCAGGCTGTGCCGCGTCCAGGATCATGCGAAACCACTGCATCTTCGACGGGCTGCAGCAGCCGCCGTGATACAGGACCAGTTCCTCCGGCCTTCGCTGATACAAGCTGTACCAGACGTAATTCGCCTTGTTCTCAATGGAGAGAATCCGCCTGACGTCCGACAGCTCCACGTGATCCAGTTCCCGGACCGTCAGCGAATTGATATAAGCCCCGGAGGGTTCCTGCCCGCAGGGAATGCGGCCGCCATCCTTCCGCACAGCGGTCAGCTGCCCTGTCATCTCAAAGATCTCCGGCCAGCGGATGATGCCGTACTCCTCCAGAAGCGCGTCGTCCGCAGGGAGATCCTCCCCGTCGGGGACCAGGAAGCGGAGGATCGAGATTGCCTTGGATTTCAGATGATGCTCAAAGTACTTGCTGTCTCCGAAGAGCCGGGCGCTGATAACGCGTTCCATGCTGCCGCCGTTCCGGCTCCTTCGGTTTTCATCCATGGCACAGAGAAATTCCAGCAGATGCCGGTTCTTCGCATCGGCACTCTCCTCCGCCGTCTGTCCCGCTCTGTCCGGAGATTCCGCTTCTGCCTCAAAGAAGAATCGCGGGATCTCCTTTTTCTCCGCCAGCCTTCTCTGCTGTGCCAGGAGAAATTCCTCCAGCGCGCCGCCCGGCGACAGGCGTCCGGATTCCAGAGCGCGGCTGATTTCTTCCGCAAGCGCCTGCACCCGTGCGGCCTTGGGGGTACGCCCGACCCGCCGGTAGCATTCGCGGACCTTATCCTCGTCGAGCACCAGATGAATGCTTTCGACGAGATTTCCCTCCTCATGGCGGACCCACTGGTACCGGATCAGACCGTCATCGCGGAGTCGGTCCAGCGCCTCCAGAAAGAGCGCCTTGCGCTCCGGATCCTCGAGCTCTTCCATCCAGCCCGCATCGCCGGCCGGGTTCAGGTGAACACGGGCATTCCCGGAATTTTCCCGGTAGGCCTTGCTCCTCTCGTATTTGTCGAGAAGGCCGTTGAGGATCCTTTTCTCATATCCGAGTGACATCAGGATCCTCCTCCGCATCCGGCTCCGCGTTCAGTAACCTCTGCTCGTCCGGATCGAACGCCCGGGTAAAGGACCGGTGCTCGCCGGGATTCCGGTAAACGACCACGGACCGGCTGACATACGGGGCAATGTCGCCGATTTTTTCGGACGGCGCCGAGAAGATCGCCTGCAGCCCGATCTGGCGCAGCAGACCGATGCTCTCCTGGATTCTCTCGCTGTCCATCTTGCTGAATGCCTCGTCGAGGACGATCAGGTGAATCGTATCGTCCTTCGGTGTGTGGAGCCGGCATGTCTGGGAGAAGGACGCCAGCATCGCGATGTAGAAGGGCAGCTGGGTCTCGCCGCCGGATTTTTTCAGCAGCATGCGGGACAGGCGCTGGGTCTCGCCCTGATCGTTGGTCACCAGAAGATCGAACCGCAGATACGTCCGGTAATCGGTATACTTCTGCACATTCTTCTCGTACTCCTTCGCCCTCTCCGCCGACGCCTGGTCGTCGCGCACCAGGAGCTGGAAGAGGGAGTCGATCTCCTTCTGATATTTCCGGTTGAAGGAATCGGAGCAGATGTTCCAGCCGCCCGTGCTCAGGAGCATGGGATCCATGATCATGTCGTAATAATCCTTGTACTCGGACCGGGGCTGGATCTCGAACTGGTAGGAGTCTCTGCCGAAACTGCGGCCCCGGAGTGCCTCGTTGAGCTCCCGGATCTGGATCCGGACGGTCTCGATGTTTTCCTTGAGCTTTGCGATAAAATCATCCCGGAACTGCTCAAAGGCCTTCTGCTGGGCATCTTTGATCTGGTCCATGTATGCCGGAAGCCTGATCTCGGAGAGCTGCACATAGTCGCGGTGGTACTCCTCGTTGCTGTCGTTTTCCGGATCATAGGGCATGGTGAATTTCTCATTGTATGCCCTCCGGTGTTCATTCCGGACCTTCCGGACGGCATCGGCCGCATTGGCAGACAGGGCGGCGCTCCGGCGGAAACTCTCCTCCAGGGTAAGCGAACGGCGCGTGTCCTGATCCCGCTCCCGGAGGTAGCGGGGCTCACCGACTTTCTCGATCCAGTCCTGTGTATAGGTCTCTGCGATCTGTTTTTCCAGCGCCGAGATCTCTTCCTTTGCCTGCGGGATCTTGTCGTCCGTCAGGTTCCGGATTCCTGCCTCCAGTTCGATCGCCCGGTCGTGGGCGCCGGAAGCCGCTGCCTCCTCCTTCTTCCGATCGCTCTGCACCGCATCCATCTGTTCTTCCATGCGGATCAGATAGGTCAGATCCAGTGCGTCGTACTCCTTTGTCAGCTGCTCCAGTTCCTGCTGCAGCACGCGGATTTCCGGCCGCGTCGCCATCACCCGGGCGTCGTTTCCGGCTTCCTCCTCATTCATGACGGGTGCCCGGAGAGCGTCCTGGTACATATTCATCTGATTCCGGAGAAGATCCGACGCTTCCTTCTGCTTCCGGTATTCCTCCTGCCGCTGTTCCAGGAGTTTCTGCAGGGAAGACTGGCCGATGAAGGAATTGCGGTACCGCTGTGGATTGATCTTTCTGGCTACGTAATTCTTGTACAGCATGACATTGCGCGTGATCGCCGTATGATAGCGCGGCAGATCCTCCGCGCGCTCGCATTTCATCACGCGGCCCAGAATGTAATCCGCATACAGGCGCGCATCCGGATCCTCCGTGACAATCTCCTCCGCCAGAGACCCGGCCTCCGCCCTGCAGTCACTGTGCTCCCGCCGCAGGGAAGCGATATCGATGAGGCCCGCGTCATAGATTTCCTTTTCCCCGCACATAGCGTCATAGACCCGCAGAGCCTCGCGATAGCTGGCGGGCGGGATCAGGAGGTAGAATTTCTGCCGGTCAAGATACCCCTCGATGGCATTCCGCCACGAGGGATCGCGGATTTCCAGGCAGTCCGCCAGAATCCGGATCTGTTCTTTCCCGCGGAAATGTTCCCGCAGGGCTTTCTGCAGGGCGACGACGCTCTCCGGATAAGGTTTGATTCCTTTCTTCAGCCCCTGGATTTCCCCGGCGAGCTGTCCCAACCGGGCGGACACGGCATCGGACTCTGCCCGGCACCGGCCGTTGAACTCATAGAGTCTTCCCTGCAGTCTCTGCAGGATTCCTGCCGCCGCCGAAAAGTCATAGGTTTCCGCCGCGTCCTCTGACAGGAATGTCATCTCCGTCAAACGCGCGGAAATATCGGCTGCATGATCTTCATCTTCTGAGAGAATCGCCGGGATGCGCGCGGCCGTCCGGCTCCAGACGTCCCCGTAGCGATTGAGCGTCCGCATCACGCGGTCGACGGCTCCCGTCATCTCCTTGATTTTTGCCTGATGGGCTTCCTTTGCCTCGCGGAGTTCCTTCTCGCGGGTCGTGATCGTCGATGTCAGATACGCGCGGTTGAGCTCGTTGTACTGCGCGGCCAGTTTCTCCGCCGCCGCCCGGTGTGCGGACTCCTCCGCACGGCACTGCTCCGCCTCTGCCTGATTGTCACGGAGGTTCTTTTCCAATGCCTCCAGCCGCTGATCCCGGTCTTCCTTCCGGGCCCGGTCTGCCACGTACTGCTGCTGTTTCAATTTCTCCAGCAGACCTTCCAGCTTTTTCTGGTCCTCATCGATCTCGCCCAGCGCGCTGATCCGGCTGCGCGTGCTCTCCGCGGTCTCCTCGAGCTTCTTGTACTGGATGATGTCGCTCTGCATGCTGTTGATATCGATGTTATTGCGCACATCGCAGACCGATTCCGTGATGAACTGCTCGATGTTTGTGATCGGAGAGAAGGGGACGGCCTTTCGGAACAGGGTGAAATACTTCCGCTTCACCTGGCCGTATACGCCTAAAAGCGCCGCCTGAAAGGCCGAGCTGGTCTCGAAGAAGTCAACGCAGTTCTTTCCGTACCGGCTCCGAAGGGTTCTCCGGAGGGCGGCAATCTCCATCGGGACCCCCTCCGCCGTGCAGAAATCATTCTCCGGGATTCCGTGCTTTTTGAGGAGGAACCAGCGCTTCGTGCATGTTTTATCCGCATAGCAGTCTGCCACGAAACCCGTGACGAAATTCTCATGGCGGACTGTGTTCTCCCATTCCAGCGCCACGTAGGAGGTAAAACGGCCGTTCCGGATATAGCGGAAGCCCGCCTCGCCGTCATCGCCGATTTCTCCGAAGAGATATCCCTGCAGGGTTCTCGCCGATTTTTCATTGGCGGCCTTGTTGAAGAAGGTGCCGCTGGAATCGCCCAGCACGATCAGCTGAAGGGCGTCAATGATCGTCGATTTCCCGGACCCGGTATCGCCGGTCAGGAAATTGATGTCGCTCCACTCGATCGTCTCGCGGCTGTAGGTATACCAGTGCAGCAGAAGCATCTTTTTCAGCTTTCTCATGGCCGGTCACTCCTCCCCTGATTCCTCTTCCATCTCGTCCGCCATCTCCTCCTCGATCTCTTCTCCCGCCGCCTCGTCCGCCGGATCCGGCGTGGTTTTCACCAGGCTGTTCAGATTCCGGATCCGCTCGTTGGAGATGATAAAGAGCAGGGAAGGCATGATGGCATACCGCGTATCCGCCTGCTCCCAGACCCCGCTGTCTTTGAGGACCAGGTTGAATCTCCCGATCAGCCGGAGCGAATCCCGCAGCTGCCGGTCCGAGGGCTTCTTTTTGATTGCTCCCACGGTAATCATCTTGTTGACGATATCGCTGGTCGTCACAAAAACCGTATCGTTCAGGGTGATCTTTTCTCTCTCCTCCTCATAGATGAGCCGGAGGCAGTAGATCATCAGCGTCGTGAACTTGTCAAAGCGAACGCGGCTTCCCTCGTATTCGCCGGACAGGGCCATCACGCCGTAATGATTGTCCACGGTGAGGCGGAACCCCGCATAGGAAAGATATTCCTGAAACAGGTCCAGATTCCGCTCGACAAAGATATAGTCACTGTTCACCGGCCTTGTCCCTTCCTCAAAGTTCATGGTCCGGGACAGCAGGTAGGTGTGACCGAGCAGATAATTCGTCAGCTGGCGGAAGCGCTCCCGGTCCGTCATGCTGAGCTGTTCATATTCTTTCTGGAAATCAGCCATTTTTCTCTCTCTTCTCTTTCCTGCCAAACCATACCTTCGGCAGCCGGCAGCCGCCGCTCGTTTCATACCCTTCCGCAAAGCGGACGGTGTACGGCGCGCTCTTTTCCGTTCCCCGGATCGTGCCGAGCATAAACAGAATGAAATCTTCACTGCTCTCGATCGCCACGTCCGCCGTGGACAGTTCCGGTTTCTCCTTCAGCTTTTCCAGGACCCATCCGTCGATCCGGCGGTTCGGATACTGCCGCCGGATATTTTTCAGAAATTCCGCCTGCACGCCCTCATCCGCGCGCACGGGTTCCGCCTTCATCGGCTTTCCCTCGGTGCGTGCTTTGCGCTCCACCCGGTCGTACAGCGATTCCTGCGACACCCAGACATGCCGGTATGCCTCCAGGGAATCCCGCATCTCCCGCAGCAGTTCCGGCTGATCCGCGTGCTGCAGGATATTGACCAGCCGCCCGCGGGCGCCCCGGTCCACGTTGATGAGATAGCGGATCTTTTCCAACGACGCGTTTGTGTAATCCGTGTGTTTGCGGTCGATCTGATCGATCAGGTCATCCAGACCGTCGTAGGTGTCGGTGACGCTGTGGATCATCCGGACCGCCTCCGCTTCCCCCGCCTCCTCGTTTTCAAAAATGCCGGCAGCGATTCCCTGGCGGACGATCTCCCGCAGGATATTGTCGTCCGACTGCCACTGGTTCAGAATGCCGCGGATCGGATTCTTGAAGCGCGGAACCGAATCCATGGTTTTGAGCGGATAGTAGACGGCATCGATGACGGTCTTCTTATATTCATCGAAGTGGGCCGACAGCAGCCGGTTCGGATCCATCTCCGGCTGAATCCGGGCAAAATAGCGGCGGATATTGTTATAGAGCGTCTTCAGTTCGTCCACCAGCCGCATCGTATTCTCATAGGCGGTATTGAGGGCCTGATACCGGTACTCAGGATGGGCGTCGGAATCCTCCAGAGCCGCGTAGGTGGCGTAGACATAGCTGTTGTACTCTTTCCTGCCTTCCCGGGTGAGGTCATAGAGCACCTCGATCACCCGGATGGCATAATCCGGAAGTGTGATCAGTTCGTCAAAGGAATCCCGGGCATACTCCGTCTCGATCCAGCCGCAGTCGCGGAGCTTGCGCAGGAGGAAGTGGGCCCGGCCGGACAGGCCGCTGATATCTTCGCCCTGCTCGTCCTGCGTCATATCGTCGCTGAAGTCCGCATCCATGATTTCCGTTTCCATGGAATCCACCAGCCGTGCAATCAGGTCCTCCCGCCGGATCTCCAGTTCCTCGCGGAACGCGTCATGCAGAACAAATAAGGCCTGCGCATAGATGATTTTGTTTCGGGATGCCAGGATGCTGAAAAAGCGATCCGGTATCTTATCAAACAATTGTCCCGCCATGATTTTCACCTCAGATGTCACGGATCCGGAAATTCACTTCAGACGTCATCGCTCCGGAAATTTCACTTCAGATGTCACAGATCCGCAAATTTCACTTCAGATGTCACAGATCCGCAAATTTCACTTCAGATGTCACCGCTCCGGAAATTTCACCCCAGATGTCACCGTTCCAGAAGGACGATCAGAAACGGCAGCAGCACCAGAAGATACCCGATCAGGTAATAGATCAGGTGCTTTTTCTCGCGGTGCACGGCGATGAATTCCCGGATGATGGCGCTGGGCCAGTAGTAAAACGCGACGTGCGCACCGATGCCCACGGCCTTCAGACCGGACTGTTTTGCATAGCGCATCGCGCGGTACACATGGTAATTGCTGGTCACAAGTGCCGTATATTTTCGCCCCGGCCGCTTCAGGATGAGATCCCGGCTGTTTTCAATGTTTTCCCTCGTGGTCGCGGAGCGGTCCTCCACCAGGATTTTTTCGGCGGGGATCCCATTCTGCAGCAGGTATTTCTTCATGGCCTCTGCTTCCGAACACACCTCATCCCTTCCCTGCCCGCCGGACGGAATCAGGTACGGCGGTGTGGGATCCCGCCGGTAGACGGCGATGGCCTTGTCGCAGCGCTCCGCGAGAAGCTTCGTGACGGTTCCGTCCTTCCGGATGCCTGCGCCGTGAATGATCACGTAGTCGAAATCCCGCTTGATGGGGATGAACTGCAGAAAGATGCAGAAAAACACAAAGGCCAGAAAGGTGACGGACAGATACAGGGTCGTGACCGTCAGAAGGAGCAGCGCCGGATAGGCCGCATTCTTCACCGAGTCGACAAACGACGGCGCCAGATTCCCGTCCGAAAACAGGAACAGCCCGATCAGAAACAGCGATATTTCCCCGAGAAACAGGAAGATGCCCAGCGCAAGCGACAGGAAATTCGCCAGTTTCCGCCCCTCCCGCCGGAGCATCGTGATGCCGTTGACCATGAGAAAAATCGGCAGGATCAAAACCAAAAGCAGAAGCGCCGCGGCAAAAATCAGCATGAAGATACCGCCGGCTTCACCCATAAGGTCGGCGATGAGAAACAGGACCGATCCTGCCGCAAACAGCAGAAAAACGACATTCCGGTAGCGGCTGCGGTCTCTGTGCATCGAGAGCGCAAAGATCCCTGTAAAAATCAGGGCAATGATGAGTGATACCAAAATTGATGAATGATACATACCCTCGGATCTCCAAAAATCTGCATCACAGCTGACTGGATAATTTCGTCAGCTAATGTGCGGCATTTCCCCGTCGTTCTGAACGCTTCGCCTTTGTTCCTGTCTCAGGTTCTTCTCTCAGGTTTTTCCTGCGAATCAGGCTTTGGCCTCCGCCGCAAGTTTTTTGAGGAAGGCAAGGGATTTCTCCCCGTCTTTTGCCATATCGTCCGTTCCCGCCTCGATCGACACACGGCCATCATAACCGGTTTGCGCCAGCATGCGAAACAGTGCCACATAATCGTCCGGATCCTCCGGCATCGGATACCGCCTGCCCTTCAGGCTTGCGATATGGACATGCCGCAGCGGCGCTGCATCTGTGATATCCTGCACGTGGTCTCCGTCTTTTTCCATGTGATAGTAATCCGCCAGAAGTCCCAGATTCGGGCGGTCAGCGTCCGCGCGCAGCAGTGCCCCCTCATGCAGGGAATTGATCATGTTGGTTTCCCCGCGGTTCAGGGGCTCGATCACAACCTCGATCCCGTATTTGGCCGCCGTATCCGCAGTCAGGCGGTACACTTCCACCAGTCGGCGGTAGACCTCGGTATAACTCTGTCCGGGTTCGCATCTGCGGCTCTTCCCGCTGCCGAAAACGACCAGCCTGCCGCCGAGCTGTTTCACCCGGTCCAGCGCCGGATCCAGATAGCCGGTGATCTCGCTGTCCGGCGTTTCCGGATCGGACAGCCGGAGGGTTCCCGGGAAGAGGCAGTTGAAGGTCTCCGCGCGGATGCCGGCGGACTGAACCTTTGCCAGGGTCTTCCGGAATTCGGGCTCCGTCATCTGCGCGGTTTTTGTCGTATTCATCTCAATGTAGTCATAACCCAGCCACTGCAGCAGATCGATGTTTTCCACTCCGGTGCAGATACCAAATCTGATGTTTCCCATTTTCTTTACCCCTTTCTCTGATTTCTGCCTTACAGGCAGGAAGTTCGATGTACTCTGCGATTTTTTATATTTTCTCTGCAAGGAATTGCGCCATGTACACAGGAAGGCAGATCAGATCATTGTACAGGAGAATCTGCAGATTTGCAAATTTTTAAATACTGTATTTCTGCAAATCTGCGTTTTTTAAAGAGGCTTCGGGCATCTCTGTGGGTAGATAGCCCGTCCCTCTGTTAGGGTCGGATT
>OMZJ01000021.1 GCA_900315495.1 uncultured Lachnospiraceae bacterium | reverse complement strand
GAAATCATCCGGAAAAATACCTATCACCTGCCTGACGGTTGCCCATGGGTCTTCTGTGGGATAAGCAATAAAAGTATCTCCAACCTTCTGAATGTAGTACTCATGGCTGTCAGTTCTTAATTCCTGGGGAATGCGCAAAGCCTGACTGTTACCATTTTGAAAAACACGAGTCTTTAACATAGCAGCCTCCCTTCATATGTACACACCATTCGTATATACATTATAATCCGGATCATCAGAAATGACAATGCCGCTATCGTAACTCGCCTCGTACTCATCCATTGTGGACACGCTTTACTTTTCCCCGGCAGTGTGTCCATTATGGACACGCTTTGATTCCGGCTCCGGTGGTGTGTCCATTATGGACACACTCCAGCTCTCAGAAATCCATATCATCATCCCGTCTTCGTTCTTTGTTCTGATCCTGATTGGCTTCCCGGTTATTGTCCCAATATTGATGTTTCATGCCGATCTGATTCCGCATTTCATAGTCATCTACCGTTTCTATCGTACGCTCCATACTGTCGTAAACGTAAACGTTGTCGGACAGTCTGTCTTCCACGTTTACTTCAGTGTCATTCACATCTCGCACCATATCCTGCAGAGAGGTACTTGTATATATCGGATCTACTTTTATCGCCAGGACCTCGTGAATTGATGAGGGAATGATATAGAAGTCTCCGCCAAGCAGACCGGACGTTTTTTCCATCACTGCCGGATTTCCCATCACTGATGCGCCCATGAAATTTCTCCGGTTGGTGATCAGATACGGTTCGCTTTCCGTCCCTTTTTCCACCAGGGGAAAGTGCGACGGTTCTTTATATTCATAGCTTCCTGTTCCTTCCATTTCCCTTATCACACTTATCAGCGGACGGATCTGGTACGAATTGTTTTTGTTGACTGCCTTATCTGCCTTTTCCATAAATTCCTTGTCGGTCATCTGCATAGTAAGAACCGACTTAGAGCTGACAGTATCCAATTGAATTTTTTTTTCGTTAACGACCGCAACCGCATATACCATCGAAAGATCCGCAATCTTCTTATGCGGGCATTCGGCCAACCACTCTTCATTTCCTTTCGTTTTTACCATCCGACCAATCAGTTTATCCTGAATATCTTCGAATTTCATTCTTTTCTCCCTCTGCTCCCTTTTCTGATGTGTCCACTATGGACACACTTCGGAGCCGTTTTCTGGTGTGTCCATTATGGACACACTCAGCTCATGGGCGGCTCCTTCGGTTTTTTACTCTCGCGGGTCTCTATCGGTTTTCCCGGTTCCATATTCGTAGATTTCTCAGCGGTTTCATCGGTCCAGCCAACGCCAATCGGTGAGCTTTGTTCAGCGCTGATCAAGGATCCGGAGGATCTGCTCTTTCTCTTTCCGCTGACTGTTCTGGTGGTTTTCGGTTCCGCTGTCTCCGTCACGCTGCCGAACGTCGCGGAACCACTGTCAGAAGATCCCGTGATGCCATCCATGTTCGCTGTGACAGAACCACCGGGCATTGAGACGTTTCCGGAAGAATTTCCTGTCCCGCCTGTCCAGCCAACTCCTGCTGCCGATCCGGACGAGTTGACATTTCTGCTGCCGCCTGCTTCAGGCGCGGTGTCGGGAGATTCTCCATTGATTTCCGTGGAAACAGTCCCTGAATTACGTGGAGATACAGCCTTCCTGCCGGACGGTTCTGCAATTCCCTCACTGCCACCGCCAGAAGACTCTCCGGATTCTCCGAATTCATGTGAAAACGGATTTTCTCCGCCGCTGTCAGAACCTTTCGGTACGGCCTCCGGGTTATGCTTTCCGTTTGGTTCTGTTCCGGCTTCACCATTCCCGCGTCTCGCACCGCCGGATGAAGCTGTGCCTTCCTGACTTCCGGTTCGACTGCTTTGATCCGCGGTACTATCCGTGCTCTTTTTACCAGGCGGTTCCTGTGTTGGATTCTCCGCAATGTTCTGCTGTTTCTTCGGTTCAGCAGCTGTCCGCGTGGTCTGATCGTCTTTTCTGTTCCGAATGTTTTCTCCCTTTTCTCCCTGATGGCTTTCGGAACCATTGTTTTGGCTGGTATTATGCTGTTCTGGCTGTGATGTGTCTCCTCCGCCTGCCCAGCCCGCTCCGGCTGCTGATCCGGTATTTCTCCTGCCGCCTGATGTGGTTTCTCCGCGAGATCCGTTTCCGCGACCCTTCTCGGCAGTTTCACTGCCGCCGCTTTCTTCTGAAGCTGATCCGGTATTTCTCCTGCCGCCTGATGTGGTTTCTCCGCGAGATCCGTTTCCGCGACCCTTCTCGGCAGTTTCACTGCCGCCGCTTTCTTCTGAAGCTGATCCAGGATTAGCACTGCCCGGCGGTTCCGGTACCTGCCCTCCGCTGGATTTTGATTTCCCGGCGCTGTTCTGTCCTGCGCCGCCCGGCGGTTCCTGCGTCTGTTTTCCGGACCATTCTTCATTTGCTTTCTTTCCCGCTGCTGTGAGAACTTTATGAGTTGTCTTTGCAACACCCTGTGCTGCTTTTTTCGCCAGATTTGCTCCGCCCTTTAGCAGCGCATATTTTTCCACGCCGTCCTTTACGCCGATGTCGTAGCCGAAAATCTTCTCGACGATATCCGGGCCGTCTGCCACAGCAAATCCGGCGAACAGTGTCAGAATCGGCGCAAGCAGATTGATGTCGCTGTATTTGTCGGAAATCCATCCCTGGAACATGGTCCAGATGTAAAAGCCCCAGATCAGAACGCAAAGGCACCAGAAAAGGTTCAGGAGGTTCTGTAAGAGCTGTTTGGTCCGTTCTCCGGATGCCACATTTCCGGATAAAACGTAGGTCAGAAGTTCACCGAAAATGATCTCCCAGACCAGCCG
>OMZJ01000029.1 GCA_900315495.1 uncultured Lachnospiraceae bacterium | reverse complement strand
GACAGCCGCAGTGCAGGGAACGTCAGGTACAGCCGCGGGTCAGTGAATGGCAGAATCGTTTGTGAAAGCCCTGTTGGAAACGTCGTGTGCCGGTGAATGACGAAATCACTGCAGGACGGATACAGAACGGACGCTGCAGCCTCACAGAAGGCTGTCATTTCTGAGAAAGAGCGAAGGGAGGTATTTCGCATGGTTTCCTATGATACGCTGCTGTCTCTTTCCTTCCTGAAAATGAGCCGTTTTACGGGCTCTGAAAGGGGAATGCGCTACTGCGTGCAGAAGGCGGGAAGCGATGAGGAACCCTGCCTGGAAGTGCAGATCTGGCCCGGTCCCTTCGGAATCGACCAGACCAGGCCGGAACTGTTCCAGAAGACATCCTTCCCATTCTCCGAGGAAGGGCGCAGACAGTGTGTGGACTGGATCAATGCGATGTGGGAGAAGGATCGGGACCTGTACAGCGACATCGCCGCACATGCGGCAAAGTACTTTAAAAATCACAAACCGGGGAAGACTGGCCAGTAAGTCAGTCTTCCCCGGTTTTCTCCATTCTGATTTCAATTTCCCGGATGGTCGGATCCATCCCCGGGGATTCTCTGTCCGTCCGCCTCAGGGCAGCTGACCAAAGGTATAACCTGAGGTCTTTGCCGCGGTGATGAAGCCCGGCAGGGCCGCAATGTTGGAATCGGCAACCGGATGCAGGAAATAGATGCAGCCGGGGGTCAGCCCCTGAATCAGCATGGAAGTCACCTCGTCCACGGGAAGCGGGCTGGCCACGTCATAATCGCTGTAGTTGAAGCTGTAGAAATAGACGTCATACCCCATCTGCGAGAGCATCGCCACGCTGGCCATGCTCCATTCCGAGGACGGGAAACTGTACTTGGACATCGTGTACCCGAAGGTATCCTGGATGTAGTTCTGCAGATCGATGGTATCCTGCATCTGCTGGGCTAGCGTCAGAGAGGGAATCCCGCCGTCCGGGTGCGAGTAGCTTTCATTGCCGATCTCATGCCCCTCCTGAATCATCCGGCGGATCAGGTCCGGATTGCCGGAGGCGTATTCATGGGTCACAAAGAAGACGGCATGAATGCCATTCTCCTTCAGGGTGTCCAGGAGCTTTGCAGTATTTCCGTCGTTTTCCCAGCCGCAGCTGAACGTCAAATAAACCGTATTGGACGTGGTATCGCCGAAGAAATGCACATTCGGAATGGCGGAGAGCTCTTCCTGCATCTGCAGCGCATAGGTGCTTTTTCCGTCGCTGTAGGTGTTGAGGGAGGCACCGTATCCGCGGCTCTCCGTGCTGTAGTTTGCCTCGATGTCCGCCAGTTCGCTGTCCGTCAGCGTGTGAATTCCCGAACCCGAGGTCTGGCGGGAGCTGTCGGCGGTGTCTGCGGCTTCATTGGTGACGTATTCCACCAGATATCCCTGCATTCCGTTCCAGCTGACCTCCATCCAGATGCCGTCCGCACGGAGAACGTCGAGGGACGTCCCGGCGGGAATGGCGGCAAGGATGTTGTCCTCCACCGTGGACATCGTACTGTGCAGAAGCGCATTGCACCGGAGTGTGACGGAAGAAAGGCCTTCGCCTTTCGCCTGCGTGCCGGAATCCGAAACTGCCGCGGCCGCTGCTTCTGTTTCCGCGCTGCCTGCCGCGTCCGGCGCAGACGTCTCCCCGGCGGGATCATTGGCGGCGGAGGTTTCGTCTGCTGCAGCCGTGCCGTCTGCGGATTCCGCCGCAGCCGCCGCACCGGCAGAATACCAGATTCCAGTGTGAAAGACGGCCGCTGCGCCGAGAATTACGGCCGCGGAGGCCGCCAGAAAAAAGGCTTTCGTATATTTTCTCATGGGTTGAACCACCTGTGATGCCATCACAAAAATCCGGAAGAACCGGATCGCATCGCATGGAAATTTTGGATTGCTGCAGGGTGCCGGATTTCAAGGTCTGTGTCCGGATCCGGTTCCATTTTTATCTTATCATTTCACCGGGCGCAAGACAACAGGGAGCCCAAGGACCGCCCTCACGGCAGATGTCGGCAGATCTGTCATCAGACAGCGCCGGGCCCGCCTGCTTTCTGTACAAACAAAAACTGGTGTGATACAATGACAAAACAGCCGCAAAAACCTCAAGGGGTCTGATCGGAACGGCCGGTATGAAGGAGAAAGAAGATAAGATGGAAAAAGAAAATATCGCAGTATTTTTCGGGGGAAGATCTTCCGAACATGAAATTTCCTGTATTTCGGTGACAACAGTAGCCGATGCGATCGACACCGACCGATATCATGTGTTCCTGATCGGCATCACAAAGGACGGCAGATGGCTTCTGACGGATTCCGTGGATTCCATCCGGGACGGCAGCTGGAAGGAGAAGGGAATCAGCTGCGCCCTCTCACCGGATGCAGCGAAGAAGTGCCTGTATATCCTGCAGGACGGAGCCTACCAGGAAATTCACATCGACGTGGCATTCCCGGTGCTGCACGGCCTGTACGGGGAAGACGGGACCATCCAGGGACTGTTCGAGCTGGCCGGGATTCCGTATGTCGGCTGCGGTGTTCTGGCTTCCGCGGTGAGCATGGATAAGCTGTATACCAAGATCATTGTCGATTCCCTCGGCATCCGCCAGGCTGCGTATGTTCCGGTGTATAAGAAGGAACTGGCAGAGATCGGCGAGGTCTGCCGCCGGGTGGAGGACAAACTCCGCTATCCGGTGTTTGTCAAACCGTCCAGAGCGGGCTCTTCCTGCGGCGTGAGCCGTGCGGAGAACCGGGAAGAACTGAAAAAGGCACTTTTTACTGCCGCGGACTATGATTCCAAGATCCTGGTTGAGGAAACCATTGTGGGAAGAGAACTGGAATGCGCGGTCCTCGGCGGGAAAAATCCGAAGGCTTCCGGCGTCGGGGAGGTTCTCTCCGCTGCCGCGTTCTACGACTATGACGCGAAGTATCACAACCCCGAATCCCGCACGGATGTCAATCCGGTGCTTCCGGACGGTGTCAGCGACGAGATCCGCGCCGACGCGGTGAAAATCTTCAACGGTGTCGACGGCAGAGGACTGGCCCGCGTTGATTTCTTCCTGGATGAGAAGGGCGTCGTGTTCAACGAGATCAATACCATGCCGGGATTCACGTCGATCAGCATGTATCCCATGCTCTGGAATTTCCGCGGGCTGGAGATCCGGAAGCTCGTGCAGACACTGATCAATACCGCCTATACCAGAAATACAGACTGACGCAGGCGGATGCAGCAGGAATCGGAGGGAGGAAACATCCATTGGAGCAGAAGGTAAGGGTCCGCATCCTGACAGAGATCATCCAGGCGGAGAGCCTTCCGCCGGACAGCGCCTCCCCGGGGGCTTCCGAGACTCCCTTTTCCGGGACGGAAAAGGAGCGCATCTGCCTGGAGGCGGAGGGGATCCGCCGCGATGCCGGTCGAATGACAGAGATTCGTTTTTCGGAACCGGACGATGGGGAGACACCGCAGCCGGCAGAGCCATCGCCGGCGCATGCGGAGAATTCACAGGTTTCGCAGCCGGCGGAGGGACCGCTTCCGCCGGCGGAGGCGTCCGCGCCGCACGTGTCGATGCACACGACCTCCCTCCTTTTCCGAGGCGATGAAATCCGCGTGCGGAGAAGCGGAACCGTTTCCGCCGATCTGCGTTTTGCGGCGGGCGTGCGCACCCTGTGCCCATACCAGACGCCCTGGGGACAGATGACCTTTACCGCGGCGACGGACCTTCTTTCTTTTTTGGTGGAGGCGCAGACTGTGACCGCCGAGATCCGTTACCGGCTTTTTTCCGGAGAGAACCTGATCGGCCGGTACCGGGTGCAGATCCTGGCACAGAAATTCGAAAAATAATACAGCAGGCCCCGGCTTCCAAGGAAGCCGGGGCCTGCTGTATTCTTCGTTTCATCGAATCGGGAGACCGTCCCGGTTCGGCTGCTGTTATTTCCTCTTCTTTTTGGTGGAACGGCCGCGGGAAGAATTTCTGCCGGAACCATTCTGCGGCTTTTTCGCCGTGTCTGCGGAGACCGAGGCCTTCGCAGAAGCGGGAGAACCAGAGGCTTCGGAAGAGCCCGCGGATGCGGAAGACGAAGAGGAAGCCGCCTTTGCGGTGCTGCCGGCCTTTGCGGCGGAAGCATTCTTCTTCTTTGCGGCGGACGAATCATTCTTTCCTGCCGGGGTGCTGCCGCCCTTTTTCCAGAACATCAGGCGGGCAAGTCCCCGCTTCTTTTTCGGAATCGGCAGAACGGTGCCGCCGCGGACGCTCTTGATCTCGGTGATATAGATGCCGCTGATGACCGCCTTGACTTCCTTCATCGTGGGAAGCTGTTCAAAAACCACGGGATCGGCGATCAGCGTCATGACCTTCGGCCCGATCTTTGCCTTGACGATGGGCATTTTCGCCCGCCGCAGATATTTGGGTGTCTGGGAGACAACGATCTCCGGAAGGCTTGCGTCGCGAAGCCGCATCTTCTTTTTATCGATGACCAGCATGGAAACGGTCTGTTTCATCGCCTCCATCTGTTCCTGTGAAGCCGCCTGTCTGCGCTGCAGTCTTGTCCCCACAATGTAGAGCACGACCAGCACGCCAGCGACAATTGCCAGTACAATCAGCAGAATCTGCCACCAGGTCATGAAAGTATCCTCCTAAACCTCCTGAATAGATGTCCGTCTGCGCGTCAGTCGGCAGACAGACCGATAAAACCGATCATAGCACAGACAATATTACGGTGTCAAAATATTCTTCTCTGCCGCGGGGCCAAAGGGCGGAAGCGGGAGGGAGGGATCGGACAGACGGCTGTTCTGATAGCGACCGTCCATGGTGACATCCGCTCCGAACCATTCCGGCGGGACAAAGGAGAGGGCCCGCGCCCGGTCCGGAAATTCCACCTCAATGACCGTCAGCCCGGAGAGATCCCCCGCAAAGAGATCCAGCTCCGCGGTCAGCCCGTCCGGCAGCGGAATGCGGTAGCGCACTTTGGTGATGATCCGCCCGTCGGCCTTGGCGATCAGGTGGCGGTAGGCTTCTTCCGTCAGCGGAAGATTGTATTCCTCCCGTTCCAGGAGCCCCTTCCCCTTGTAGGTCAGAACAAAGCGGTCTCCCTCTTTCCGGGCGCGGACCACCGGCGCGGTGCACAGATACCCCTGCTCCAGACAGGCGTGTGGGTACTGCTCCAGATTCTCCGGAAGGTGTTTTACAAGGAATTTGCGCTCGATTTCCATCTCTTTCCGATCCTTTCCATTTGGCTGGTTTAGCGGCGGGTCTCTTTCCTCCGGACGGATGAACCATGACCGGCCGGAGTTCTGCGGAGGCTGTGCGGTTTTCTGCAGTACGCAGTCTGCGCAATGGACCCGGTCGGCATACTGCGGCGGCTGTGCTGCCGCTCACTGTTGATCATTCTACTGTTATGAACTCCTTTTTGCAATGCTGCAGGCCTTTTTGTGCCTTTTTGCGCTGTGGTTGACAGAATCCGCCGCTTCTTTTAGAATGATCGGGAAACTGCGGCGTGGAAAAGAGCCCTGCCGGTGCAGAACACGGCCAGTGCGGGAACTCTGAGATTCGGAGGGAGGCAATCAGAATGATCTACGAGCTGCTGGCAGATGGATTTGAGGAGACAGAGGCGATTGCGCCGGTGGATCTGCTGCGCCGGGCGGGGCTGGAGGTACAGACTGTTTCCATCACAAAGGAGAGAGAGGTGCGGGGATCCCATGGCATTCCAGTGCTGGCAGATCTCACCATGGACCAGTTCTCCGCAGATGCGGAGGATACCCTGATTCTGCCCGGCGGGAAGCGCGGAACCGATCACCTGAAGGCCTCCGAACAGGTTTCCAGACTCCTCTCGGCACATGCCGCCGGGGAGCGCGGCAGGATCGCCGCGATCTGTGCGGCGCCCTCCGTCCTGGGGCGTCTGGGTATCCTGCGGGGAAAGCTTGCCACCTGCCATGCGGGTTTTGAGGACACGCTGGAGGGCGCTTCCTTTACGGACAGCCCAGTCGTCACCGACGGCCTGATCACCACCAGCCGCGGCATGGGCACTTCCATTGCCTTCGGGCTTGAGCTGGTGAAGCTTCTCAAGGACGAGGAAACGGCAGAGCGGATTGCGGGAGACATTCATCTGCGCGCGGACTGACCGCATGCAAGTTCATTAAAAAATCAGACAATTTATGCGCGGAGAACTGGCAAATCCTTTACAGCCGTGTTATAATTGTTTGTCGCAGGCGTGCAGACTCAATCCGGCCTGCGCGAGCCGCGGATCCGGCCGAGATCCGGACGCGGGCATAACTCAGTACAGGTAGGAGGAACCACAATGAGCGTACAGGTTGAAAATCTTGAGAAAAACACAGCGAAACTGACCATTACCGTCAGCGCTGATGAATTTGAAAAAGCACTGCAGCGTGCGTATCTGAGAGAGAAGAACAGAATCACCGTCCAGGGATTCCGCAAGGGCAAGGCGCCCCGCAAGATCATCGAGAAGGTCTACGGGCCGCAGATCTTCTATGAGGATGCCGCAAACTACATCATCCCGACCGCATACGACGACGCGGTGAAGGAGAGCGGCGTTGAGGTGGTATCCCGCCCGGAGGTCGATGTCACACAGATCGAAGAGGGCAAGGACTTCATCTTCACCGCACAGGTTGCTGTCCGCCCGGCGGTAACGCTCGGCGCGTACAAGAACCTTGAGGTCGAGGAGGAGCCGGTCACCGTCACCGATGAGGAGATCGAGAATCAGCTCAAGGAAGAGCAGAAGAAGCAGGTTGTCATGCAGGACGTTGACGACCGCCCGGCACAGAACGGTGACATTGTCAATATCGACTACGAGGGATTCTGCGACGGCAAGGCGTTCGACGGCGGCAAGGGCGAGAACTATGACCTGACCCTCGGCTCCGGCTCCTTCATCCCGGGCTTTGAAGACCAGTTGGTCGGGAAGAACACCGGGGACAAGGTGGACGTCGAGGTCACCTTCCCGAAGGACTATCACGCCGAGAATCTGGCGGGCAAGCCGGCAACCTTCAAGGTAACGGTCAATGCAATCAAGAAGGAGATCCTGCCGGAGATTGATGATGAGTTCGCCAGCGAGGTTTCCGATTTCGATACCCTGGAAGAGTACAAGGCCGACCTTCGGAAGAAGACGCTGGACCGCAAGACGAAGGAAGCGGAGAACCGCAAAAAGTCTGATGCCGTGGACAAGGCAGTCGCCAACGCGCAGATGGAGGTTCCGGATGCCATGGTGGACACGCAGGCCAGAGACATGGTCAATAACTTTGCGCGCAGAATTCAGCAGCAGGGCATGTCCATCGACCAGTATCTGAAATACACCGGCATGACGGTGGATCAGCTGGTGGAGCAGACGAAGCCGCAGGCGCTGACCAACATCCAGTCCCGCCTTGTGCTGGAGGAGGTCGTGAAGGCCGAAAACATCCAGGTTTCCGACGAGGAAGTGGATGAGGAGATCAAGAAGATGGCCGACAGCTACAAGATGGAAGCCGACAAGGTGAAGGAGTCCCTCGGGGAGGAGAACCTGAAGGCGCTCCGCGAGGATCTGGCCGTGCAGAAGGCGGCGGATCTGATCGGAGATTCCGCGGTGGTTGTTGCGCCGAAGGCAGAAGAGAAGGCAGATGCGCCGGCCGAGGAGAAGGCGGCGGAGAGCGCGGACAAGCCGGCTGACGAACAGTAAGAAGACAGGTCCTGACTGCGCTTGTCTGTCAGGCGCCCGGACCCGTCCGCCCTGCGGCGGAAAGATAAATGAACTGACAGAGAAGCGGACTGCCCCCGGATGCATCAGCATGCGGGGTCGGTCCGCCCTGTTGTACAGAGAGGAGTGAAAGACACAGATGGCTTTAGTACCTTATGTAATTGAGCAGACGAACCGCGGCGAGCGGTCCTATGACATTTATTCGCGGCTGCTGAAAGACCGGATCATTTTTCTCGGAGAGGAAGTCAACGATGCTTCCGCCAGCGTCATCGTGGCGGAGCTCCTTTTCCTGGAGTCGGAGGACCCGTCCAAGGATATCAGCCTGTACATCAACAGCCCGGGCGGCTCGGTGACGGCCGGGTTTGCCATTTATGACACCATGCAGTACATCAAGTGCGATGTCTCCACCATCTGTGTGGGCATGGCAGCCTCGATGGGCGCTTTCCTGCTCTCCGGCGGGACAAAGGGCAAGAGAATGGCACTTCCCAATTCCTCGATCATGATCCATCAGCCCTCCGGCGGAGCACAGGGGCAGGCGACGGAGATCCGGATTGTCGCCGAAGAGATCTTAAAGACCAGGAAACGCCTGAACGAGCTTCTCGCAAAGCACACCGGCCAGCCGATCGAGGTGATTGAGCGCGACACCGAGCGGGATAACTATATGACAGCGGAAGAGGCACTGCAGTACGGGCTGATCGACCGCGTCATTACAAACAGACAAGGGGAGTAAATGGCAGGCAGATACGAGGAATACCGCTGCTCTTTCTGCGGAAAAAAGCAGAGTCAGGTCAGAAAGCTGATTGCAGGGAACAACGGGGCGTTTATCTGTGATGAATGCGTCGAGCTCTGCAATGAGATTCTCCGGGAGGAGGAAGAGAAGAAGGGGCCGAAAAAGAGTGCCGCTTCCGGTATCAACCTTCTCAAGCCGAAGGAAATCTTCGCGCATCTTTCCGAGTATGTGGTCGGGCAGGATGACGCCAAGAAGGCGCTCTCGGTGGCTGTGTACAATCACTACAAGAGAATCATGTCCCACGCGGAGAACGATGTGGAGATCCAGAAGAGCAACATCCTTCTGCTGGGCCCCACGGGATCCGGAAAAACCTATCTCGCCCAGTCTCTCGCCAAGCTTCTCAACGTGCCGTTTGCCATCGCGGATGCCACGACGCTCACCGAGGCCGGCTACGTCGGCGAGGATGTGGAGAACATCCTGCTCAAACTGATTCAGGCGGCGGACTATGATGTGGAGAAGGCCGAGCTCGGCATTGTTTACATCGATGAGATCGACAAGATCACCAAGAAGTCCGAGAACCTTTCCATCACCCGGGATGTCTCGGGCGAGGGCGTGCAGCAGGCGCTGCTGAAGATTCTCGAGGGAACCAATGCCAGCGTTCCGCCCCAGGGCGGGCGCAAGCATCCGCAGCAGGAGCTGATCCAGATCAACACGACCAACATCCTGTTTATCTGCGGCGGTGCCTTCGACGGGCTGGAGCGCATGATCGGCCAGCGAATCGGCAGCGGCTCCATGGGCTTTGAGGCGTCCCTGGCGGAGAAAGACGACAAGAGCGTCAGCGAATTGTTCAGGCAGGTGCGCCCGGAGGATCTGGTCAAATACGGACTCATTCCGGAATTCATCGGACGTCTTCCGATCATTGTCAGCCTGGACGAGCTGGATGAGGAGGCACTGGTTCGGATCCTCACGGAGCCGAAGAATGCCATCACCAAGCAGTACATCCGCCTGTTTGACATGGACGGCGTGAAGCTGGAATTCACGGATGAGGCGGTTCACGCGATCGCCCATCAGGCAATCGAGCGCAAAAACGGGGCCAGAGGTCTGCGGGCCATCATCGAGAACATCATGATGGATACGATGTATGAGATTCCGTCCGATGATTCCATCGGCATCTGCACCGTGACCAAGGATGTGGTGGAAAACCATGCGGCGCCGATCCTGACCAAGCGCACCGATGCCACGGCGGACAGTGCGCGGAAACCCAGAAAGAAGAACGCTTCCAACACAGCGGAGGCAAGCGCGTAAAGCGCAGTCAGTCAGTGGACGCCGGCCCGCGGAGGGAGAGATGCCCCTGGCCGGGACGGCAGCGGGAGATCCGGGCGGATTCATTTCGCCCGGATCTCTTTTTCAAAGGAAACAGGGAGAGACAGTGGCAGAGACACAGAGAAAAATACTGACCGTAGTGCTGTCGGATGCGGCGGTGCTTCCGGATATGAGGACAGCGGTCCGGCTGACGAACCCCATGGCGGTTGCCACAGCCCGGATGGCGGAGAAACAGAAGGGAGAGGTCTTTCTGGTCGCGCAGAAGGACGGGAGCATGGAAAATCCCGCGGAGGAGGATCTGTTCCGGATTGGTGTGACAGCGATCGTTCGCCGGGTGACGGATCAGCGCGAAAAAAGCGCGGCCATCGCGGAAGTCACGGGACTGCGCGCCGCCGAACTGATCTCCGTGGAGGAATACGTGCCGCGGCTGATGTCGGTGATCCGGGAAATTCCGCAGGTGCGGGCGGATGAGGATACCCGTGAGGCAATGCGGCGCGTCCTGCTGCCGGAGGTGCAGTGTGTGGCGGACGAGATGCCGCCCGGCATGGGGGATGCCCTGCGCTTTTTTGCGGAGCACACAGCCGATTTTGACCTGTTTTCCGCGGGCGTTGCGGCCAGGCTTCCGATGTCCTGGCAGGCGCGGCAGGATTACCTGGCAGTCTGTTCCGATGAAAATGACCGCTATCGCTTCCTGATCGAATATCTGACGCGGGAGGCGGATGTGGAGAAGATCCGCCGCGAATATCAGGAAAAGGTTCGCCACAATCTGGACGAAAACCAGAAAGAGTACATACTCCGGGAGCAGATGAAGGTGATCCGCGGAGAACTGGGCGAGGATGCCGAGGCGGATGCGGACCGGTACGAAAAGATGGCAAAGGCGCTGGAGGCGCCGGCGGAGGTGCACGATGTCCTGGAACGGCAGATCCGGAAGCTGCGCGCGATGAACTTTGCCGGCCCTGAGGTGAGCGTCCTGCAGAATTACATCGAGACGCTTCTGGATATGCCCTGGGAAAAGCGGACCGAGGAGAAACTCTCTATCGCCGGGGCCAGGGAAATCCTGGACCAGGACCACTACGGGCTGAAGGAGGTCAAGGAGCAGGTGCTGCAGTTTCTCGCCGTGCGCAAGCTCGCCGGAAACAGCGGCGGTCAGGTGCTGCTTCTGGTCGGGCCGCCCGGAACCGGCAAGACTTCCATCGCAAAGTCGGTTGCCCGGGCATTGAACCGGAAGTATGTCCGGATGAGTCTGGGCGGCGTTCACGATGAGGCCGAGATCCGCGGCCACCGCCGCACTTATGTCGGCGCCATGCCGGGCAGAATCGCCGCGGCCATCCGCAGGGCCGGCGTCAAAAATCCCTTGATTCTTCTGGACGAGCTGGACAAGGTGGGAAGCGATTCCCTGCACGGGGACACGGCTTCGGCACTCCTCGAGGTGCTCGACCGGGAGCAGAACAGGAACTTCATGGATCACTACCTGGAGGTGCCGCTGGATCTCTCGGAGGTTCTCTTCATCGCCACGGCCAATACGCTGCAGACAATTCCCCGGCCGCTTCTGGACCGGATGGAAGTCATCGAGATCGGCGGGTACACGGAGCCGGAGAAAATCCAGATCGGCCTCCGCTATCTGGTTCCGAAGCAGATTGCGGCAGCGGGCCTTTCGGCGGACCAGATCTCCATCGGGGAATCCGCCGTCCGGGATATCGTGCGGTTCTATACGCGGGAGGCCGGCGTCCGCGGACTCGAGCGGTGCATCGAGACAATCTGCCGGAAGGCTGCGCTGGAAGCGGTCGAAGCGTCGGAGAAAACAGCCGCACTGCCTGCAGAGGCAAGTGTCACGGCAGAAAATCATGACATGGAAAGCCATGAAAATGCCGAAGGCGATGACCATGCAGAAAGCAGTGATTTGGCAGAAACCGGCCGTGCTGCGGTAAAAATTGAAATTACAGACCGGAACCTGACACAGTACCTCGGCAGGCATAAGTATCTCGGCGAACTCATCCATACCAGCCCGCAGGTCGGCATCGTCCGCGGGCTGGCCTGGACCGAGGCGGGCGGCGTCACCCTGGAGATCGAGGTTTCGGTCCTGCCGGGGCGCGGCAGCCTGGTCCTGACCGGAAAGATGGGCGATGTCATGAAGGAATCCGCGCAGATTGCCCTGTCCTATGTGCGCTCTGTGGCGGATTCCTACGGCGTCTCCCGGTCGTTTTTCGAAAAACATGACATTCACCTGCACATTCCGGAGGGCGCCGTGCCGAAGGACGGCCCGAGTGCCGGTGTCACCATGACCACGGCCATTCTCTCGGCGGCAGCGCAGATTCCGGTGCGGCCGGATCTGGCGATGACCGGGGAAGTGACGCTGCGCGGCCGGGTGATCGCCATCGGCGGCCTGAAGGAAAAACTTCTGGCGGCAAAGGCCGCGGGCGTGACAACAGTATTCATTCCGGAGGACAACCGGGCAGATGCGGAGGAATTCCCCGCCGATGTGACAGACGGTCTGGAAATCCGGCCGGTCTCCGCGATGGAGCAGGTCCTTCAGGCAGCGCTGGTCCGGACAGACAGGCCGGAAAAGCAGGGCGGGAAGTCCCGCGGAGGGAAGAGGAAAAAGGATGCAGAGCACTGAGAGAGACCGGCAGGCGACGGCGCGCGCAGACCGCCAGGGCGCACCGGAGACCGCGCCGCTTGTGGTGAAAAAAGTGGAACTGGAGACAGTCTGCGGGATCACGAGCCGGTTCCCGGAGAACCTTCTTCCGGAATATGTCTTCGCGGGCAAGTCGAACGTCGGGAAATCCTCCCTGATCAATGCGCTGATCAACCGGAAGGCACTGGCGCGGGTTTCTGCCCAGCCAGGGAAGACACAGACGGTCAACTTTTACCGGGTCAATGACGACTGCTATTTTGTGGATCTGCCCGGCTACAGCTACGCGAATGTGCCGGACCGTGTGCGGATTCAGTGGGGAAAGATGATCGAGCGCTACCTGAACCAGTCTGCACAGATCCGGGATGTGTTTCTTCTCGTGGATATCCGGCACGAGCCGGGGGCCAATGACCTGCAGATGGCGGACTGGATCCGCGCGTCCGGCCGCCGACCGACCGTCATCGCCACCAAGCTGGACAAGATCAAGCGGAGCCAGACGGCGGGAGCGGTGGCGGCGATCCGCCGCGGGCTGATGCTGGAGGAAGGCGACCCGGTGATCCCCTTCTCCGCATTGACAAAGCAGGGCAGGGAGGAGATCCTCTCTCGGATTGCAGGAGAGCTGTGATACAGCCAGGACAGTCTCGTTTCACGGAAGACCCTTGCGCGGACTGCCGGAGAGCTGACGCCGGCAGGGGCCGGTGCGTACCGGTCCCCGCCGGCGTTGCAGGTTCCCAAGCGATTATTGACAGTGATTTTCTTTTCCTATAAAATAGATGGAAATGCGTGCTTTGACTCACGGGACAGCCGCAGATTTCATTTGACCCGGGATGATTTCCCGACGAAGGAGTGGTGATTTTTGGACGTCGGAGACGCCGCGCGATTGTTTGTTCTGATCATACTGATCCTGCTTTCCGGATTTTTCTCGTCCGCCGAAACGGCGATGACTGTCTGCAGCAGGATTCGGATCCGTTCCATGGCCGACGCGGGCGACAAGCGCGCTGCAAGGCTGCTGAAAGTGCTCGACAACGGGCCGAAGATGCTGTCCACCATTCTCATTGGCAATAACATCGTCAACCTGTCCGCTTCCTCCATCGCGACAGTCTTTGCCACCGATGTCTTCGGCAGCCAGGCCGTCGGCATCTCCACCGGCATCCTCACCTTCGTCATTCTGATCTTCGGAGAAATTGCCCCCAAGGATGCGGCATCCATTCACGCCGACAGCATGGCGCTCGCCTTCTGCGATGTGATTGCGGTGCTGATGAAAGTGTTTACCCCGGTGATTTTTGTGGTCAATCACATGACCAGAGGGCTCCTGAAGGCCATCGGCATTGATCCGAACGGGAAGAAGGACAGCATCACCGAGGAAGAGCTGCGCACCATTGTGGATGTGAGCCATGAGGAGGGCGTCATCGAAAAGGATGAGCGCACCATGATCAACAACGTGGTGGATTTCGGCGATTCCAGGGCAAAGGACATCATGGTTCCCCGCATTGACATGGTCATGGTGGACGCGGACGCAACCTACGCTCAGTTGATGGAACTCTTCCGGGAGAACATGTTCACGCGGATGCCCGTCACCGAGGGCAGGAATGCCGACGTCATCGGAATCCTGAACATGAAGGACATCCTCCTGTACCATGAGGGGGATCCCTTTTCCATCCGCAGCTACCTGCGCAAGCCGTTCTTTACCTATGAGAACAAGGCGACCGCGGAGCTTCTCTCCGAGATGCGGGCGGCCAACGCCAGCCTGGCAATCGTCCTGGATGAGTACGGAAACACGGCCGGCCTGGTTACGCTGGAAGATCTTCTCGAGGAGATCGTCGGAGACATCCGCGACGAGTATGACGCGGATGAACCGGCGGATTTTGAGAAGGTCTCCGACCGGGAGTACCTGGTCCTGGGATCGGTCAACCTGGCGGATGTGAACGAAAAGCTAGGCTTGTCGCTGGAATCCGAGGACTATGACACCATCGGCGGATACGTCGTCGGCCTGCTGGACCATCTGCCCTCTGCGGGCGAGAAGGCGGAGGAAAACGGCGTGGTCTATCAGGTGGAGCGCATGGACAAAAAACGGGTGGACCAGGTCCGCATCGTCCTTCCGGAAAAGAAGGAGGAGCCGGGCAGAGACTCCGACGGCCGGGAGTAAAGGCGGGAAGAGAAGTTAACGGACGGAATTCCGGAATTTTCCGGCACCCCGGCCGCTGGCATAAATATTAGAACAAGAGGAGAACAAAGCAATGAGCAGGAAGGGTGCAATTGCACGGTTGATCGCCTGGCTCGCGCTGCTGGTCTTTATCGGCTATACAGCGATTTTCGGGCTGGGCAGCGACGGTTCGGGGAGCATGAATGACATCACGCTCGGACTGGATCTGCGCGGAGGTGTCAGCATCACCTACCAGACGGTGGAAGATGTGACATCACAGGAACTCGAGGACGCGAGAAACAAGCTGGCGCAGCGCGCTCAGGATCAGTCCACCGAGGCCAATGTATATACCGAGGGAAGTAACCGCATCACGGTAGAGATCCCCGGTGCGACGGACGCCAACCAGATCCTGGAGGAGCTGGGCAAGCCCGGCACGCTGATTTTCTGTACGGATTCCTCGGATCCCGAGGGCACGACGGTCATCACCGGTTCGGATGTGGTGGATGCGCAGCCCAGAGTCACCGCAAAACAGACGACGAACGCGAGAGAGTATGTCGTGGAGCTGACGCTCAGCGCGGACGGCCGCAAGAAATTCTCGGACGCCACCGAAAAGCTCGTCACGAACCATGATCCGATCTATATTGTCTATGACGGCTCAGTGATCAGCGCGCCGACGGTGCGGTCGCACATTGATTCCGAAACCTGCGAGATCACCGGAATGGACAGCTACGATTCCGCTTCCACGCTGGCGTCCAACATCCGTATCGGTGCACTTCCGGTGGAACTGGAGGAGATCCGTTCCGAGGTGGTCGGCGCGAGACTCGGACAGAACGCGGTCCGCACCAGCCTTCTGGCCGGCATCATCGGTCTGATCATCATCTTCATCTTCATGATCGCCTACTACCGCCTTCCGGGTGCAGTGGCATCCTTTGCCCTGCTGATGTACACGGTGCTGGTCATTGTGCTGATCAGTACGTTCAAGGAAGAAATCACCCTGACCCTGCCGGGCATCGCCGGTATCATCCTGGGCATCGGCATGGCCGTCGACGCAAACTGTATTATCTTCGCGCGAATCCGCGAGGAGATCGGACAGGGGAAGTCTGTCCGCGCGGCCATTGAGGCTGGATTTGCCAAGGCCTTCTCCGCCATCCTGGACGGCAACGTCACGACGCTGATTGCGGCGGCCGTTCTGTTCTTCCTCGGCTCCGGAACCGTCAAGGGCTTCGCGGAGACGCTGGCACTGGGCATCGTGGTTTCCATGTTCACGGCGCTGGTGGTGGTCCGCTCCCTGATGCGCGCCATCGTCGCGCTGGGCGCGGAGAATGAGAAACTCTACGGCAAGGTGACAGATGTCAAGGTCATCGACTTCATCAGCAGGCGGAAGATCTGCTATATCGCTTCCTCTGCGGTGATCCTGATCGGCATCCTTTCCATGGTGATCCACAGCGTCAGCGGCTATGCTCTCAACTACAGCCTGGACTTTGTCGGCGGTGCTTCCACAAGCGTGGTGCTGGACAAGCAGTATACGGTAGAGGAGCTGAATGATCAGGTGCAGCCGGTGGTCGTCGATGCGATCGGGGACACGGATGTGCAGATCACACCGGTGCAGAACAGCAATGAGATCATCATCCGCACCAAGACACTGACACTGGATCAGAGAGACAAGCTGTACAGCAGCCTGGCCGACCAGTTCGGCGCGGACGAATCCAAGATCACGACCGAGAACATCAGCGCAACCGTTTCTTCCGAGATGCAGCGCTCCGCCATCATTGCCGTCATCGTTGCGGCCATCTTCATGCTGCTGTATGTCACGATCCGGTTCCGCAACTTCTCGTTCGGCTTCACGTCGGTGCTTCCGCTGATCCATGACGTGCTGGTGCTTCTCGCGTTCTACGCGGTGTTCCGCTGGACCGTGGGGAATACCTTTATCGCCTGCATGCTGACCATCGTCGGATATTCGATCAACGCGACGATTGTCATCTTCGACCGGATCCGCGAGAACAGGAAGCTCCACAAGGGCGACATGAACAGCGTGCAGATCGTCAATTTGTCCATCAGCCAGACGCTGACGCGAAGCATCAACACCTCGCTGACAACGCTGATCATGGTGGTGGTGCTCTATATCCTGGGCGTGACCTCCATCCGCGAGTTTGCACTGCCGCTGATCGTCGGCATCATCTGCGGCTGCTATTCTTCCGTCTGCATCGCAGGCTGCCTGTGGTATGATTTCCAGAATTTCCTGGATGACCGCGCGGCAAAGAGGAAGGCGCACGCAGGGAAAAAGTAATTTCGAAGAAACAATCGAAAGCAGCGGCGGCCTCACCGGCCGCCGCGTGCCGCCGGTACGGCGGAAATAATCCCGCCGCAGCAGGCGGGAGACCAATGGAAAGCAGGAATCCGGATTGAAATATGAACTGCTGAAAACAGAGGGCCGCGCCAAGCGCGCCCGGGTCACAACCGTGCACGGGGTCATCGAAACGCCGGTATTCATGAATGTCGGAACGGTGGCTGCCATCAAGGGCGCTGTCTCCACCCGGGATCTGCGGGGCATCGGCACCCAGGTGATGCTGTGCAATACCTACCATCTGCATGTGCGCACCGGGGATGAGACGATCCGCAGGCTCGGCGGCCTGCACCGCTTCACCAACTGGGACCGCCCGATCCTGACGGACTCCGGCGGCTTTCAGGTGTTCTCCCTGGCCGACATGCGGCGGATCCGGGAGGAGGGGGTCACCTTCCACTCCCATATCGACGGACATGTCATTTTCATGGGGCCGGAGGAGAGCATGCAGATTCAGTCCAATCTGGGCTCCACCATCGCCATGGCCTTTGACGAGTGTCCCTCGTCCGTCGCCGAGCGGTCCTACATCGAGCAGAGCGTGGCGCGCACCACCCGGTGGCTGGCCCGCTGCAAGACTGAGATGGCGCGGCTGAATGCGCTGCCGGACACGGTTAATCCGCACCAGCTGCTCTTCGGCATCAACCAGGGCGGCATTTATGAGGACATCCGGATCCGGCAGGCCGACGAAATTGCCGCCATGGATCTGGACGGATATGCGGTGGGAGGCCTGGCGGTCGGGGAGACCGCGGAGCAGATGTACCACATTCTTGATGTGACGGTACCGCATCTGCCGCAGAACAAGCCGACTTATCTGATGGGTGTCGGAACGCCGGCGAACATTCTCGAGGGCGTGGAGCGCGGAATCGACTTCTTCGACTGCGTGTATCCGTCCCGGAACGGGCGCCACGGACATGTCTATACAAGGTTCGGGAAGCTGAATCTGTTCAACGCGAAGTATACCGAGGACATGCGGCCGATCGAGGAGGGATGCCAGTGCCCCGCCTGCCGGGACTACAGCAGGGCCTATATTCACCATCTCCTCAAGGCGAAGGAAATGCTCGGCATGCGGCTGTGCGTGCTCCACAACCTGTATTTCTACAATCATCTGATGGAAGGAATCCGCGAAAGTCTTGACGCCGGATGCTTCGGAGAGTATAAGAAAGCCATGCTTGAGTCCATGAGCTCAGGCGCAGAGGAGGAAACGAAATGAAAAAATCATTCAAGAAGATGCTCGGCACGACAGCGGCGGCAGCGGGCGCGGTGCTGTCCTTCGCGGGCACTGCCATGGCTGACTCGGCCAGCGGCGCCACCGGCCAGAGCTGGCTGATGATCATCGTATACTTTGTCATCATCATTGCCGTGATGTACTTCATCGCGATCCGCCCCCAGAACAAGGAAAAGAAACAGCAGCAGCAGATGCTCGCCAAGCTGGAAGTGGGCGATATTGTTCTTACAACCTCCGGGTTTTACGGAACCATCATCGACATCACGGACGATACCGTCATCGTTGAGTTCGGCAACAACAAGAACTGCCGCATCCCGATGCAGAAATCGGCCATCGTCGAGTCCGAGAAGCCGGACGGCAGCTCCGGGTCGACGCCTGCGGCGGGGAAGTAATTTCTCCCACCCGGACTGCATCCCGGAATTCCCTGCGCTGTCCCGGCCGGGACGGCTGACGCGTCGTCCTTTTGCCGCATGGTGCGGGCAGAGCGGTCAGACAGGCCAGGCAGAACATCATGTCGGAATGTCAGAGTGAAAGAACAGAGCCGGAGAAATCCGGGGCCGGAAGGCCCGGATTTCTCCGGCTCTTTCTGTTGAATGCTTTTCCGAGGCCGTTTTCTGCCGGACTGCACATCCGGCCGGGCCTTACTACCTGGACGGCTTGTCTTTCCCCTTCTCTTTCTCCTCGGCTTCCTCCTTCTGAATATTGTCGATGATCTTTTCCATCAGCTGCTTCTTGAGATAGACGTCAAAGCCCAGCATGCAGAGGTAGGTAAAGGTCTCCAGGCGTTCTTTTTCCACCGGATCCTTCAGATCCTCGAAGGAGTGGTCGGATTCGTAGAGCTTGTGGGAGATGTCCTTCATCATGCCGTACATCTCGCCTTTCATGGCATCCACAATCCGGTCATAGGCCTCCGGCAGGTTGATCTCCGAGCTGCCCTCCGGATACAGACTGCGGATCAGCCGGAACATGGTCTGGATATCGCTGATCGACAGAATGTTCTTCAGGTAATAGATGAAAATCAGGTAGATCATGTGGTCCTTGTTGTATTTCTTGGCCACCGGCGCCGGCAGAATGCGGTTCTTGGCGTAGTTGTTGATCATGGTTTTCGTCAGAACCTTGTCGGTCTCGTACCGCCTGGTCTCGGACAGGCTGGTGTCCATGAAGGTCAGCACCTGATCCATGTACAGATCAATATTCGGGATCTCGGAAGATGAGATATGCTGCAGAGAATTCAGATATTGAATAAAGTCTTTCGTCAGTTCCCGGTCTGTCATGCAAGCTCCTTTGGCTGAGATACAGGAAAAATGCTATCTACAGTGTATCCCATCCGGCCGTCCGCGGGCAAGTGGTTTTTAATGGTTCCGGACACCCACAAAAGAATTCAGAAGATTTTAAGTTGATTGACCGGCGCGTTTATTGTATACTTCACTGTGAGAGCGAGTCCGGCCACGGACACGGAATGACAGAGTAAAAAGAGGAGGAAGAGGCGATGGGAATTCTTTCAAGATTCAAGGACATCATGGCGGCCAACATCAACGCCGCACTCGACAAGGTGGAAGATCCTGAAAAGATGGTTGACCAGTATCTCCGTGATCTGAACAGCGAGCTTGGCAGTGTCAAGGCGGAGACGGCTGCGGTCATGGCGGAAGAGACGCGGGCGAAGCGGGCCTACGAGGAAGCGCTCGAGGAGGCGGACAAGTACCAGAAGTATGCGGAGAAGGCGGTTCGCGCCGGCAACGATGCCGATGCCAGAGTCTTCCTGCAGCAGAAAAGCACCGCCGCCAGCAAGGTGCAGGGCCTGAAAAACGCCTATGAGCAGGCTTCGGCCAATGCCACAAAGATGCGCCAGATGCACGACAAGCTGACCAGTGACATCCGCGAGCTGAACGCCAAGAAGGAGGCCATCAAGGCCAAGGTGGCTGTGGCGAAAACGCAGGAGCACATCAACCAGATCGGCAGCACCGTCAGCACATCGGCCAACCGGCAGAGCGCCATGCAGAAACTGGACGAGCTGGAGGACCGCATTGACAAGCGGCTGGATACTGCCAATGCGATGGCAGAGCTCAACGAATCCTCCAAAGAGCCGTCGCTGGATGATCTGAAGATGAAGTACGATCTGAAGAGCGATGCGTACAGCGATGTGGATGATGAGCTGGCCGCGCTGAAAAAGCAGATGGGTCAGGAGCAGAACTGACAGAGCGTGTGCTGCAAACATCGGTGCCGGGGGAACGAGCCGTTCTTCCGGCGCCGTGCATATTCCGGGATGCTCCCGCGCTGATTGCGGCGGGTTCGTCCGGATTCCTTCCGGCGGGCACAGGGAACCGCAGGATTCCTGCGCGCGGGCGGAAGCATCCAAAAGCCAGCTGACTTACTTTGACATACAGGGAAAGAAAGAGGATATCTATGGGATTATTCAACAGCCAGTTTTCCAGTGCCGTCGAATGGGAAGAATACCGCAGTGATGTGATCTTCTGGAAATGGCCGGGCACGGAAATCAAAAAGGGAAGCAAACTGATTCTCCGCGCCGGACAGGACGCCATTTTCATGTATAACGGTGTCATCGAGGGCGTTTTCACGGATGAGGGCACCTTCGACATCGAGTCAGACATCATTCCGTTCCTCACCACGCTGCGGAGCTTCCGCTTCGGGTTCAACACGCCGCTCCGCGCGGAGGTGCTGTTCATCAACACGAAGGAATTTACGCAGAAATGGGGAACCAGGAATCCGATTGCGCTGCCGGTCGCGGGGCTTCCGGGCGGCATGCCGATCCGCTCGTTCGGCACCTATTCCTACCGGGTGTCGAATGCCCAGACTTTGATTGACAAGATCGCAGGCATCAAGCAGCAGTTTACCACGGAAGATGTGTCCGAACGCGTCGTGTCCGTGCTTGATTCGCTCCTGATGCGGGCCATTTCCACCCAGGGGAAGGACATGTTCAACCTGCAGGCCAATGCGCCGGAGATCGGCGCGGCGGTGAAGGAAGATCTGGACATGCAGCTGGTCAAGATCGGGCTCACCGTGACCGATTTCCAGATCCAGAGCGTTTCCTATCCGGAGAAGATCGCCGAAATGCAGGAAAAGGCAGCTGCAGCCTCCATGGTGTCCGACACGGATCATTACACCAGGGTGCAGATGGCGGAATCGATGGGAAAGCAGGGAACCGCGGGGGACGCCGCTTCCTCGATGGCCGGCATGGCCATGGGCATGGCGATGGCCGGCCAGATGGCATCGCAGATGACCGGACCGGCAGCCGGACAGAATGGCACGGCAGGCGGTGCCGGAAACGGGACGTACCCGAAATTCTGCCCGAACTGCGGACAGCCTACGAACGGCAGCCGCTTCTGCCCGAACTGCGGACAGAAGCTGGCGTGACACGGAGCCGGAGGAAGAGCCGGGCTGAAGAGAGAAACAGCGGAGACAGGGAGGATGCATGAGTCACATTACGGATTCGCTCAATGATCAGCAGCGGGAAGCTGTGCTGTGCACGGAGGGGCCGCTGCTGATTCTGGCGGGTGCCGGATCGGGAAAAACGCGTGTGATCACACACCGCATCGCCTACCTGGTCGACGAGCTGGGCGTGAGGCCCTGGAACATTCTGGCCATCACATTTACCAACAAGGCGGCGGACGAGATGAAATCCCGCGTGCAGGCGCTCGTGCAGAACGGGGCGGATGCGGTGTGGGTCGCGACCTTCCACTCCACCTGCGTCCGGATTCTCCGCCGCTTTGCGGACCGCCTCGGGTATGCCGAGGGCTTTTCCATCTACGACACGGATGATCAGCGCACGGTCATCAAGCAGGTGATCAAAGACAAGGAGCTGGACCCGAAGGAGTACGGGGACCGCACGGTCCTGGCAGAGATCTCTTCCGCTAAAAATCACGGCATCTCCGAAAACCAGATGTACGCGGAGGCCGGGAACAACCGGCACGCCCGGGTGATCGCCGAGATCTTCGCCGAATACCAGAAGCGCCTGATACAGAACAACGCGATGGATTTTGACGATCTTCTGGTCAACGCCGTGCGGCTGTTTCACGAATATCCCGAGGTCCTCTCCTATTATCAGGACCGCTTCCTGTACCTCCATGTGGATGAGTATCAGGACACCAATCAGGTGCAGTTTGAATTCATCCGGCTTCTGGCAGCCAAGCGGCACAACCTCTGCGTGGTCGGAGATGACGATCAGTCCATCTACCACTTCCGCGGGGCGGACATCACGAATATCCTGAGCTTTGAGGAGGTCTTCCCCGGCGCAAAGGTCATCCGACTGGAGCAGAATTACCGCTCGGTGATGAACATCCTGAACGCGGCCAATGCCGTGATTCAGAACAATACGGACCGCAAGGAGAAGACGCTCTGGAGCGAGCGCGGGGACGGCGAGCCGGTGCGCTTTTGCCTGTATGCCAACGCCTATGAGGAGGCGGAAGGCATCCTGCAGTCCGCAAGGGACCTCATCGCGCAGCACGGGCTGCACTATGCGGACATCGCCGTCCTGTACCGCACCAATGCGCAGTCCCGGATCCTGGAGGAAAAATGCGTGCAGGCGGGGATCCCCTACCGCATGGTGGGCGGCGTCAACTTCTATCAGCGGGCGGAGGTCAAGGATGTCCTGGCATACCTGCATGTGATTGTCAGCGGCCGGGATGAGCTTGCGGTGCGCCGGATCATCAACGTGCCGAAGCGCGGCATCGGCGCGGCCAGCATGGCAAAGATCACCGATGCGGCCGCACAGCGGGGAACCTCCTTCTTTGACCAGCTGGAGCAGCCGGAGAATATCCCCGGCCTGGGAAGAGCCGCAGCAAAGATCCGGCAGTTTTATAACCAGATCATGGTGCTGCGGGCAAGGGCGCAGATCATGGATCTGGCAGATCTGATCGATGAGGTCGTGCAGACGACCGGATATCTGGAGGAGCTCGAAAGCCTGCCGGAGGAAGAATCCGAGAGCCGGAAGGAAAACATTGAGGAACTGAAAAACCGGGCGGTCGATTACGCGGCGGAGCACGGGGACGAGACCACGCTGGCGGGATTTCTGGAGGATGTCTCCCTGGTGGCGGACATCGATTCGGTGGATGCCTCGCAGAACCGGCTGACCCTGATGACCATTCACTCGGCCAAGGGGCTGGAATTTCCGGCGGTGTTTCTGGCCGGGATGGAGGAAAACCTCTTTCCGTCCTATATGTCGCTCTACGGCGATGACCCGGGGGCACTGCAGGAGGAGAGGCGCCTGTGCTATGTCGGCATCACGCGGGCGAAGGATTACCTGACGCTCACGGCCGCCCGGCAGAGAACCCTGCGCGGAAACGTGCAGTACAACCCGGTTTCCCGCTTCGTGAAAGAGATCCCGCCGGAGCTTCTGGATGAGAAGGATGAGTCCGGCGAGGACGGCTGGACTTACGGCGGTTCCTGGAGCGGCGGGCACGGTGTGGTGCGAAAATCCGGGCTGACGGACATGCCTGCGGGGACGGGGACTGCGCCCGGATCCATTCCGGATGCGGGATCCTTCTTCGGACATTCCGGAACACGGGGAACCGCAGCCGGTATTGCCGCGACCGCCACGGGGTCGCCGGAAAGCACAGCGGGCATCCTCCCGAGCCGCCCGGTCATGGCGGGATCGCATTACGGGTCGCTGGGCTATACGATCGGCGATTCGCAGAAAAAGCAGAAGGCGCCCTCGTTCGGCAAGGCTTTCACGGTCATCAAGGCGGATCATCTGGATTACGCCGAGGGCGACCGGGTCCTGCACAGCAAGTTCGGCGTCGGAACCGTCACGAAGATCGAGGATACAAAGCGGGACTACCAGGTGACGGTGCTGTTTGACAACCCGGACTACGGTGTGCGGCGCATGTTTGCCGGATACGCGAAGCTCAAAAAAGTCTGACGGCGATCTGTGCGCACGCCTGATTCCGGACCCAAAGGACGGATGTGCTGCTGCGCGGTGTCAGGCGGACTCCGAAGACAGCAGCCCGGCACCGCACACGGGAGGCAGAAGCCGGAAGCATTGCCGGAGGGGCAGACTTCCGGAGAACAGGAGGAGAGATGGCGGTTTCAGAGAAGATCGCAGAGAAGGGACAGTCGGTTGCAGCGTCTGTCCGGGATATTCTGGAGGCGGTCAGATTTGGAGGAAACATGGAAAAAGAAAAAAACAGAAAAACCATCAGAAAAATTCTGATTGCCGTGGGTGTGATCGCGGCTGCGGCGGGGGTGATTTACTGCCTCTATCGCTATCTCAAGCCGGATTATCTGGATGACCTGTATGACGATGACGGTGAGACCTCCGACGGCGATGCATCGGACGGCGAGGCGGATGCGGCATCGGACGGTGAGGATGACTGAGTTCATACGGCAGAAGCCGAACAGGGAAGCCGGCGGTCTGATCGCCGGCCTGTGTCAAAGAGGAATGGTGCATTCATTTGAAACGCGGACAGCTGGTTGAGGGAACGGTACTGCGGGCGGATTATCCGGACCGCGCAATGGTACAGACGGAGGAAGGGGAGATCGAGGCAAAAGGCGCTCTCCCGGGGCAGACCGTCTCCGTCCGGGTCAAAAAGACCGCAAAGGGCAGGGCAAAGGGCATCCTGAACGAAGTGATGCAGCGATCTCCCCGCGAGAACCTCGCGGCAGTCTGTCCGCATTTCGGGATCTGCGGCGGCTGCTACTGTGAATCCCTCCCCTATGAAGATCAGCTTGCCCTGAAATCCGGCCAGATGGAGCGGCTTCTGGCTTCCATCCTCCCGGAGGGGGAGACCGGCTGCTACGAGGGAATTCTGCCCTCCCCGGAGCAGGAGGGCTACCGCAACAAAATGGAGCTGACCTTCGGGGATCTCACACCGGGCGGCCCCCTGACCCTCGGGCAGCACCGGAAAAACAGCTATTATGATATTCTCGATGTCCCCGGCTGCCGGAACATGCACCGCGACATGATCGCGACGGCGGCCTGTGTCCGGCAACATTTTGCGGCGCTGGGCATCCCATTTTACCACCGGATGCGGCAGACGGGGATCCTCCGGCATCTCCTGCTGCGCAGAAGCCGCGCGACCGGAGAGATGATGGCGGCGCTTGTCACTACATCCTCGGAACAGGCGGTCGCACAAAAGCAGGAGCTTCGGGCACTGCCCCGCGAGATGCAGGACAGCCTGCCGACGGAAGCTGCCCGGGCGGAGGCGCTGGAGAAACAGCGGGCGGAGACAGAGGCGCGGCTGGACCTTCCCGGCCTGTGCCGGAAACTGCGGGAACTTCCCCTCTCCGGGAAACTGACAGGGTTCCTTCATATCTGGAATGACACTCCTGCGGATATCGTGCAGAGCGATCGGACCGATGTGCTGTACGGCTCGGAGATCATCCACGAAAATCTCCTGGGCCTGCATTTTGAGATCGCGCCGTTCTCGTTTTTTCAGACCAATTCGGCTGGCGCGGAGGTCCTGTACGGAACCGTCCGGGAATTTGCCGGCGCGGTGCAGTCGCGGCGGATCTTCGATCTCTACAGCGGCACCGGGACCATCGCACAGCTTCTGGCCGGGACGGCGGCGTCGGTGACCGGGATCGAGATTGTGGAAAGCGCGGTGGAGGACGCCCGCAGAAATGCGCGGGAAAACGGGCTGACCAATTGTTCGTTCCTGGCAGGCGATGTGCTGACGACGCTGGACGAGGTGCGGGAAAAGCCGGATCTGATCATTCTGGATCCGCCCAGAGACGGGATCCATCCGAAGGCGCTGCCGAAGATCCTGGCCTACGGCGTTCCCTGCATCATCTACGTATCCTGCAAGCCGACGAGCTTTATCCGCGACTATCCCGCGTTTGCGGCGGCGGGGTACCGCCTGACCCGCGCCAGAGCTGTGGATATGTTCCCAGGCACTTCGGGAACCGAGCTGGTCAGCTGCCTGCAGCGGGGGTAACCAATTCAGGCAGAGGCGAAAACGCAATTCCCCGCGAAAGCAGGCCGGGCCGGATTTCCGGCAGGCTGCCGGAAGCGGAGAACAGAGGAAACCCGCGAAAGCACGGCCGGCCGGATTCCCGGCGGCTGCCGGAAACGGGAAAACAGAGGAAACCCGCGGAACACAGTGCGAGCACAGAGTATTCCGCGGACCGGGGCACCAGGTGCCGTGCGGCGCAGGCCGCACCGCGCGCTGATCCCCGCAGAACAAGGCATCGCGCCGGACCGGACCGCAGAGGAAGATCCGGAGGAGGCACGGCAAAAAGGAGGAAAAGGATGGCAAAGGAAGTTGTCGACAGAGAGATCTGCCACTGCAAGCATGTCAACTACTCGGATGTTGACGCGGCACTCCACAACATGAATCATTTTGACAATGTGGTCACCGCATTCGACGAGGTGCAGAAGCAGACGCAATGTTCCACGGGCTGCGGAAAGTGCCATGACGCGATCATGGACACGATCTCCGAGATCATGATGGGGTGAAAACCGCCGCACAAAACCTGCCGGGTTATTGAATTCGGCGGGAAAACGTGTTAGACTGAGGCATCTGCAGACGGCACGGGAATCGCAAGGAAGCGAGGATCTAAATCGGAGTCATATTCGCTTTTCGAGGCAGAATGGCGCCGGTTCAGACCTCGCTTTTTTGACACGCGGTACGGACACAGCGTGCAGTTTTGCACGGAAACCGGAAAGGTCTGCACAAAAAGGAGGATTCTTTATGAAGAGAAGAGTTGCCGCACTATTTCTCGGCAGCATGATGGCAGTGTCCAGCATTGCTGCGACCGCTGCGTATGCGGAGGAAACCAGTGAAGCAGAGAGTGTCAGTGAGCCGGAAAGCGTTTCCGACAGCGGGGAGACCGGTACCGCCGCGACGGCAGCCGCCACGGCCATCCAGTCCGCGACCAGCACTGCCGTGTCCCCGGATAATGATTTCGTCATTGCCATCGAGGGCTCTGTGAGCGGCCTTGATCCGCAGAACATCTCCGACACCAATGCGATTTCCGCCTGCTCCGGAATGTACGAGACACTGGTGACCTTCGATGGCGAGGGAAATATCGTGGGCAAGCTGGCAGAGAGCTATGAGGTCTCTGACGACAACCTGACTTATACCTTCCATCTGCGCCAGGGCGTCAAGTTCCACGACGGAACGGATTTCACCGCCCAGTCTGTCATCGACAACATCAACCGCGTCACGGACAAGGACAACGGCCTTTCCAGAAGACGTCTCTTTATCGTGACCGACAGCGACGGCAACGAAACCAACCGCATCGAGAGCATGGAAGCGCCGGATGACTACACGCTGGTCCTGAAGCTCGCTATGCCGTACAATGTATTCCTGAACAAACTCACACAGTTCTGCATTATCAGCCCGACTGCGCTGGAAAAGTACGGGAATGACATCATGTATCATCCGTGTGGCACCGGCCCCTACGTCTTCTCCGAGTGGAAGCAGGGCGATCACACCACGATGACCGCAAATCCGGATTACTGGGGCGAAAAGCCGTCGGTGGACACACTTACCATTCAGGAAGTCCCGGAGGCAGGTTCCAGAACCGCAATGCTTCAGACCGGCGAGGCCGATATGGTCTATCCGTTCACGTCTGACCAGCTCGCGGCAGTGTCCGGCGACGATACCATTAATGTCAGCGCCGGCTATTCCAACATTATGCGCTATGTCACCCTGAACATGAATCTGGAGCAGCTTTCCAAGAAGGAAGTCCGCCAGGCAATGAACTATGCGATCGATAAGGATGCGTATGTGCAGGTCATGTATTCCGGCTACGGACTGCCGGCAACCAGCTGCGTTCCGAGCTGCATTTCCTACTACAAGGAAGAGCCGGCTTATACCTACGACCTGGACAAGGCGAAAGAGCTGATGGCCGAGGCGGGATATCCGGATGGCTTTGATCTCACCCTCTGGGGAGACAACACCACGCAGGAAATCAAGGGCATGACCTTTGTCGCTCAGCAGCTTGCACAGATCGGAATCAATGTAGAGGTTGTTCCGATGGAGCCGGCGACTGTCTCCGACAGCATCTATGTGGACAAGGAAGACGCCAAGATCAACATGTGGTATGTGAACTGGTCCGCATCCGACAGAAGCTTTGATTCTTCCGTCCGTGCGCTGCTTCACTCCACAATGATGCCGCCGACATCCGCCAACACCGCATACTATGACAACCCGGCATTCGACAAGGATCTGGACGATGCACTCGCAGAGACCGATCCGACCGTTCTTGCCCAGCTCTACGGCGATGCGCAGGATCAGGCATGGGAGGACTGCCCGTGGCTGTTCCTCGGCAATGACGAGATCCTCTATGCCACCAAGAACTATGTCTCCGGCGTCTCTGTGCTGCCGGACGGACAGCTGAGCTTCGGCACCGCGGCACTCGCACAGTGACGAACCCTTCAGGCTTCGCAGATGCGGCCGTCTGCCCTGCATAGGGACATTCCGCAGGGCGGGCCGCGGCCTGCGGCAGCATTCACACAGCAAACGTGCAGAAGAACCGGCAGTCCGGATCGGACTGCCGGCTTCTGTCTGCTTTCAGACTTATTTTGATCTGCCATTGCTGGAGGTAAATTCATGGCAAGATACGTCCTGCGCAGGATCCTGAGCACAATCCCTCTGCTCATTGCGATCACTTTTCTGATCTTTATGTTTATCCATCTGATTCCCGGCGATCCGGCAAGACTGATTGCCGGAATGGATGCGACCAAGGAAGAGGTGGAAACGATCCGGGAAAATCTCGGACTGAACAAGCCGCTTCTGGTTCAGTACGGAGAGTACATGAAGGGCCTGTTCACCGGGGATCTCGGCAATTCCGTCCGCAATAACGCGACGGTCTGGGATACCATCCGTCCCTGCTTCAAGCCCACCATCATTCTCACCATCACCTCGATGATCTGGGCAACCATTCTGGGCGTGTTTCTCGGAATCATCGCCGCTGTCAGGAGAGGGAAACCGCTGGACTATATCACCATGGTCATCGCCATCTCCGGCATTTCCATCCCCGGATTCTGGCTGGGCCTGGAGCTGATCCAGGTTTTCTCCGTCAACCTTCGGATTTTCCCGACGGCGGGCTTGTCCACGGCAAAGAGCTATGTCCTGCCTTCGATCACAATGGGCTGCGGCATCATGGCGATTCTGGCCAGATTCACCCGCTCTTCCATGCTGGAGAACATGAAGGAGGACTATGTCCGCACCGCCCGGGCCAAGGGCCTCTCGGAGCCTGCGGTCATTCTGAAGTACGCGTTCCGCAACTCCCTCATCGAGGTGGTCACCGTGGCCGCGCTTCAGATCGGCGGCCTGCTCTCCGGCTCCGTCATGACGGAAACCGTTTTCTCCATCCCCGGACTGGGGCGTCTTCTGGTGGACTCCATCAACTACAGAGATTACAAGGTCGTTCAGGCCCTGCTTCTGTTCTTTGCCCTGGAGTACATCATCATCAACCTGATCACGGATATTGTGTACGGATTCCTGAATCCCAAGATCCGTTACAACTGAGAGGAGAGGAGACGAAATGGAAGAAAATACCAGGCAGATGACCCCCGAGGAGGAAAAATTCCTCCAGCCGAGAAAGCCGGTGCGAAGTTTTCTCAAGAAGTTCCACAAGCGCAAGACCGCTGTCGTGTCCTTCTGGTTCATTGTCATCCTCGCCCTCGTCGCTGTTTTCGGGCCGATCGTGATTCACTACGATCCCAACGCGGCGGATTACACGGCGCTGCTCCAGGGCCCTTCCGCCCGACACATCTGGGGCACGGATGAGTTCGGACGCGATGTGTTTGCCCGTCTGGTGGCGGGAACCAGGCTTTCCCTCTCCGTGGCCCTCGGATCCGTGGCGATCGGCGCGGCCCTGGGCATCATTCTGGGCCTTCTGGCCGGATTCTACGGCGGCGTGATCGACGCCATCGTCATGAGAGGCTCGGACATCCTGTTTGCCTTCCCGGATATCCTTCTGGCCATCGCCATCGTGGCGATTCTCGGCCCGGGCGTGATCAACGTGGTCATCGCCGTTGCAGTCTTCACCGTGCCGAGCTTTGCGCGGATTATCCGCAGCGCAACCCTGGAGGTCAAGGAAGCGCCCTACGTAGAGGTAGCCCGGAGCATCGGATGCACCGGCCGCAGAATCCTGTGGCGTCACGTCTTTCCGGGAACGGTCCAGTCGATGATTGTCAATTTCACCATGCGAATCGGAACAGCGATTCTGGCCTCTTCCTCCCTGTCCTTCCTGGGCTTCGGCGCAAATGTCACGGAGCCGGACTGGGGCACCATGCTGTCCCAGGGCAGAAACTATCTGAATACCGCGCCGCACATGGTATTCTGTCCCGGCGCGCTGATTTTCTTCACCGTGCTCGCGTTTAACCTGCTGGGCGACGGTCTCAGAGATACGCTGGACCCGAAAATTCAGTAAAGGAGAGAGAAATGGCCAATGTACTGCTGGATGTAAAAAATCTGCGGACCGAATTCCGGGTGGACAAAAAGAAATCCGTGACGGCCGTCAACGATGTCTCCTTTCAGATCGGGAAAGGGGAGATCATCGGGCTTGTGGGCGAATCGGGCTGCGGCAAAAGCGTCACCTCCATGTCGATCATGCGGCTGCTTGCCGATACCTCCGGGCGGACCACAAACGGAGAGGTGATCTTCCGCGGCGAAAATATCCTGGATTACACGGAAAAGCGGATGCGCGAGATCCGCGGCGGAGAGATCTCGATGATCTTCCAGGACCCGATGAGTTCTCTCAACCCGCCGATCCGGATTGAAAACCAGATGATCGAGACCATACAGCTCCATCAGGAATGCACCAGGGAGCAGGCGCGGCAGAAGGCGTCGGACATGCTGCGGGAAGTCGGAATCCCCGATGTAGAGAATACACTGCGCAGCTATCCGCATCAGCTCTCCGGCGGCATGTGCCAGCGCGTGATGATCGCCATGGCGATGTCGTGCAAACCGGAGCTTCTGATCGCGGATGAGCCGACGACGGCACTTGATGTCACGATCCAGGCGCAGATCCTGGACCTGATGAAAAACATGCAGAAGGAGGAGGGTGCGTCGATCCTCCTGATCACCCATGACCTGGGCGTGGTCGCGCAGATGTGCTCGCGCGTTCTGGTCATGTACGCCGGAAGAATTGTGGAGCAGGCCGATGTGAGAGAGCTGTTCCATCATCCCGTGCATCCGTATACCCGGGGCCTGATCGCCTGCGTGCCGAAGATCGGTTCGGAGATGACGCGTCTTCCCTCCATCCCGGGGCAGGTTCCGGACCTGGCCCACATGCCGAAAGGCTGCAAGTTTGCGCCGAGATGCCGGTATGCGACGGATCTCTGCCGGGAGAAGGAGCCGGATCTTGTGCCCTTCGGCGGTGATGCGGCCCACAGAATCCGCTGCTTCCGCGCGGAGGAGCTCTGGAAGGAGCTTGCCGGTGCAGACGGGAAGACACAGGAAGAAAAAACCGGGGCGCCTCAGGCGAACGGGACCGCAGAATCCCATGTGACAGAATCCAGAACGCCGCAGGCAAACGGAGCCGGAGAACCCCGCGTGACGGTTTCCGAAGCGCCGCAGGCGAAGGACGCCGGAAAGTCCGGCGCGAAATCCGGGGAAGCAGCGCAGGCGGAATCCGCGCGGACACCGGGAGAACAGCCGCTGCTCTCCGTGCGTGACATCGTCAAGACCTTTGAGGTCAACCGCGGCCTCTTTTCGAAGAAGAAGTCGGTCCACGCGGTCAACCATGTGAGTTTTGACATCCGTGCCGGCGAGACGTTCTCTCTGGTCGGAGAGTCCGGCTGCGGAAAATCCACCACGGCAAGGCTGGTCAATCATCTCCTGGTGCCCGACTCCGGCGACATCTTCTTTGACGGGAAGAACATCGCAAAGATGAAGGAAGAGGAAGCCCGGCCGATCCGCGGCGATATGCAGATGATTTTCCAGGATCCGTACGGTTCGCTGGATCCGCGGATGAAGATCGCGGATCTGATCGAGGAGCCGCTGCTCCTGCACACGAAGATGACGCCGACGGAGAGAAGACAGAGGGTTGCGGCGCTTCTCGGAACGGTCGGTCTTCCGGCCATCTACGGGGAGCGGTACCCGCATGAATTCTCCGGCGGACAGCGGCAGCGCGTCGGCATTGCCCGGGCACTGTCCGTGAATCCGAAGCTGATCATTGCGGATGAGCCGGTCTCGGCGCTGGATGTATCCATTCAAGCCCAGGTGCTGAACCTGATGCAGGATCTGCAGGAGAAGTACCATCTGACGTATCTGTTCATCTCTCATGACCTCTCGGTGGTCGAGCTGATCTCTGACCGGATCGGCGTCATGTACCTCGGGACGATTGTGGAGACCGCACCGAAAAACGAGATTTTCCGCCATCCGGAGCATCCGTATACGAAGGCGCTGCTCTCCGCCGTGCCGGCGGCAGACCCGGATCATCCCGGCAGCCGCATCGAGCTGAAGGGAGAGCTTCCCAGCCCTGTCAATCCGCCCTCGGGATGCCTGTTCCACACCCGCTGCCCGTACTGCACCGAGCGCTGCAAGACGGAACGGCCAGAGCTGCACGAGATTGCCCCCGGGCATTTCTGCCGCTGCCACCTGATGGAACGGTAAGATGGCGGGGTCCCCGCCGGCGGCCCTCGGACAGAAGGCCGGGCAGCGGGAGCCCGGGATTTTCCACGAAGCTGCGGAAACCTGTGAAGTCTGCCGGCAGTTTCAGGTCAGAAACTGCCGGCAATGATCCGCGGGGGGACTTCTTTCATGCACTGTACGGCAGGAAGAAGTCAGATTTCAAAACGGCCGCAGATCGGTTTTTCCGGTGTGTCTTTGCGGCAGGAAAAGAAATTTGCAAAAATGCTTGACAGATATGCGGGAAAAGAGTATATTAGTCAGCGTTGACGCACCGGATCGCATTCGGTACGGCAGATGCCCAGATAGCTCAGTTGGTAGAGCAGAGGACTGAAAATCCTCGTGTCGTTGGTTCGATTCCGACTTTGGGCAC
>OMZJ01000030.1 GCA_900315495.1 uncultured Lachnospiraceae bacterium | reverse complement strand
AAATGATTGTTGTCAAAGCATGCGTGTAGTTCTACTTATTCGTTCATCCAAGGTTTAGTAGATAAGGACGTAATAGGCTCTGAACCCTGGAGAATTTGAAGCATCAGCTCAAGTTTGTCCGCATGGCGCTTTAGAACGTAGTATGCACGAGGAGTGACGGAGCTGTCTTCGGTACGGATAGTGGAGTATTGCTTGCGCCAAGAATATAGCGTGCTTCTCGGCACGCTATATTTTTCTTTAATCTCACCTGAACTCATTCCAGCATTAAACTTATCTATAATACTAGCTTTGCGCTTTTCTGTAAAATGTTTCATAATATCTCCATTTTGAAGGTATTAAAAAATACTTTCCAAACAACTGCAAGCATTAGCGTCAAGCTTCATAGTCCCACCTAGTGCGCTTCGTATAGACCCCATTCCGTTTCAAGCATTTGTATATGGTCGCATCGCAGACGCCGAACATTTTGGCAAGCTCAGACACGGATTTCTTTTCTTCAACATAAAGCCTAATAACTTCCTCGGTCTTGTATTTTCTCCCCTCCACATGCTTGTCCACGACGATACCGCTACGCTTCAGCGCGTTGCTAATTGTATAGCGGTGACAGCCAAATTCCTGAGCGAGTTCATAGGTTGATACTCCAGCGTTATATTTCTCGACAATTGTTCGAGTTTCTGCCTTGGTCAGATGTTTTTGTTGCTGTTTGATACTTTTTACGATAGAATTGGGGTCGTAGGACAAATCCGTGACGGATGGATCTATGTCGGATTTTACAGGGGTCGTATGAAATTCTTTAACATATTTAGCAACTACTAGATTATTTTTCGAGTAGGTTTGCAATAGGTCCATTGATAGTGCCGGTGAGATTGTCTCACCGGTTTTTTTGTGCCCGAAAACCAATCCATCCGGCTTCTTTCTGATTCCGGAACGTGCATTTTGTCACAGAGATGTCACATTTTTGCCCTTCTGCCCTGATCCGAATCAGCCTTTTAAACCATAAAAATAGCCGGAAACCCTTGATTTTCAAAGGTTTCCGGCGGTCTGGAGCATACGGGACTTGAACCCGTGACCTCCACAATGCCATTGTGGCGCGCTCCCAACTGTGCTAATGCCCCGTGAACCGCAGAAATTCTGTACATCCTGCGGACAGAATCATCATACCGTATCCGGGCATGGCCGTCAACCGGAATTTTTTCGCCGCTGGACATTCTTCTTCCGCTCTGCTATTCTCAGAGGGACAGTGCACAGCGTACACCGATATACAGGCGCGGCGTGCGGAAATTGACGGGACAACAGAGTGCAGGCGAGGACTGCGGAACGGCCGCGGAAAAGGCCCCTTCTGCGGAGCAGGGAGAACGCCAGCAGAAATAGAGGCTGACCATCGAAAGAGGTCTGTCGTCAGAACAGGCCCATCAGAAGGCGGGAGGAAACGGGATGACAGCACAGGATCTGGAAAAGCTGCTGCAGGAAATGTCACTGGAGGAAAAAGTCGGGCAGATGGTACAGCTGAGCCCGGCGGTATACGGGAAGGACAGCGTGATCACCGGACCGGCGGGGGAGGTCGCCCTGACGGAGGAGAAGACCGCCCTGATCGGCTCCCTGCTCGGGACGGGCGATCCCGAGGTCATCCGGCGCATCCAGAAGGAGGCTGTCGCGCGCCAGCCGCATCATATTCCGATGCTGTTCATGCTGGACGTGATCAACGGGGATCAGACGATCTTCCCGATCAACCTTGCGCTCGGGTGCAGCTTTGACCCGGACATGGCGGAGAGAACGGCGTCCATCGCGGCACGGGAGGCATCCGCCGCGGGGGTCCATGTCACCTTCGCGCCCATGCTGGATCTGGTCCGCGACGCCCGCTGGGGGCGTGTGATGGAATCGCCGGGGGAGGATCCTACTCTGAACGCACGCATCGGTGAGGCGCTGGTGCACGGCTTCCAGGGAGAAAACGTCGGGGAACCAGGCAGGGTGGCCGCCTGCCTGAAGCACTTTGCGGGATACGGCGCGCCGGAGGGCGGCCGCGAATATGACAACGTCGAGCTGTCCGAGCAGACCTTCCGGAATGACTATCTGACGGCCTACCAGGCAGCGGTGGATGCCGGCTGCCGGATGGCCATGACCTCCTTCAACACGCTGAACCGTGTCCCCTCCTCCGCCAACCGGGTCCTGTGCCGGCAGATCCTGCGGGGGGAGATGGGCTTTGACGGCGTGCTGATCTCGGACTATGCCGCGGTAGAGGAATTGATCTCCCACGGCATCGCGGCAGACCGCCGGGAGGCGGCAAAGCTTGCCGTCGAGGCCGGCGTGGATATCGACATGATGACCACCTGCTACCTCGACAACCTGCCGGATCTGGTCCGCAGCGGAGAGGTGCCGGAGGCGCTGGTTGACGAGGCGGTCCGCCGCATCCTGCGGCTGAAGAATGACCTGGGCCTGTTTGAAAATCCGTACAAGGATGCGGATGCCGCGGCGGTGCAAAACGTCTGGTGCTGCGATGCCTTCCGGAAAGAGGCGCGTGCCTCTGCGCCCGAGACCTTTGTCCTTTTGAAAAACAAGGAGAACCTTCTCCCGCTGGATGTGGACACGGGGGATGGCAGCGGCGGCGGGGAGAAAATTCTCTTTGCCGGACCCTACCTGGACAGTCATGCGCTGTACGGCTCCTGGTCCTTCCCGAATCATCCGGAAGAAATTCCGACCCTCCGGGAGCGGCTGGAGCAGCGGGGTGACGGCCGGTTCCTTTATGCCCGCGGCTGCGGGATGCTTCCGGACAAAACGGTGCTGACGGATCATCCTCTTTCTGACCTGACGCCGGCGCAGAATGTGGAAGCCGTCGACGCTGCCTGCCGGCTGGCCGCGGAGGCGGACCGGGTCGTGCTTTTCCTGGGTGAGCACATCCGGCAGACCGGGGAGGGCGCCAGCCGCACTTCCCTCCGCCTTCCGGAACCGCAGATGGAACTTCTGCGCCGGGTCAGTGCGGTAAACCGCAATACCATCGCGGTCCTGTTCACCGGGCGGCCGCTGGTGCTGCGCGAGGTAGAACAGCTGGCCGGCGCCGTCCTCTGTGTCTGGCGTCCGGGAACCGAGGGAGCGCAGGCGATCCTGGATGTCCTGTTCGGTGAGACAGAGCCCTCGGGACGGCTTTCCATGAGCTTCCCCCGCGCGGAGGGGCAGGAGCCGCTGTATTACAGCCGGTTCCAGGGAGGGCGCCCGAGATTTTCGGCTTCGGATCCCAAAGCCTACCGCATCGGCTATATTGACGAAGATTACTGGGCGTACCATGCCTTCGGCGCCGGAGAGGGATATACCAGGTTCTCTTATTCGCCTGTCTCGCTTTCCGCCGCAAAGCTTTGCGGGGCAGATCCGGACCGGGCAGGAACGGATGCGTCCGGGGCAGCTGCGCAGATCACAGCGGCCGTCACGCTGACCAACACCGGCAGGCGCAGAGGAACGGAAATCGTGCAGATGTATCTGCGCGATCGGACCGGCAGCGTCGTGCGGCCCGTCCGCGAGCTCAAGGGATTCCGGCGCGTGACGCTGGATCCGGGCGAATCCCGGGAAATTCCCTTTGTCATTGCAGAGCCGATGCTCCGCTTCATCCGGCTGGACGGGACGTTCGGCAGCGAGCCCGGACTGTTTGACGTGTACATCGGCCACGACAGTACTACAGACAACAGCGCGGCATTCGCGCTGGTCTGAAACAGAAGAAGCAGTCAGATCAGATTGCCTATCATCAGGCCGGACAGAAAGAACGGACGGTGCGCCGTTGCTCTGCGAACCGGAACAGGCGGACAGGCAGAAGGCCGGCAGAGAGGAAGGAAACAGACATGAAATATGAAAAGAACACGGTGCGGAACATCCGCATCAGCTACATCGGCGGAGGGTCCCGCGGCTGGGCGTGGACCTTTATGAGAGATCTCGCGCTGGAGCCGGCGCTTTCGGGCACGATTTCCCTGTATGACATTGACCGGAAGGCGGCGGAGGCCAACCAGATCATCGGCAGAAAAATGATGGAAGACCCCGCCGCTGTCGGCCGGTGGGAGTACGAGGTGGCGGATACTCTGGAAGAATCTCTGCAGGGAGCGGATTTTGTCGTGATCTCCATCCTTCCGGGAACTTTTGACGAGATGGAATCGGATGTCCACGCGCCCGAGAAGTACGGCATCTATCAATCCGTCGGCGACACCGCGGGCCCCGGCGGGATGGTCCGTGCGCTTCGCACGATCCCGATGTTTGTCACGATTGCCGAGGCGATCCGGAAAACGGCGCCGGATGCGTGGGTCATCAACTACACCAATCCGATGTCCCTGTGCGTGAAGACACTGTACCACGTCTTCCCGGAAATCAAGGCGTTCGGCTGCTGCCATGAGGTGTTCGGGACGCAGGAGCTTCTGGCAGATATCGCCGGGAAGAAACTGGGGATCGAATCGATCGACCGTCACGACATCCATGTCAATGTGCTGGGCCTCAACCACTTCACATGGTTCTCGGAGGCTTCTTATAAGGGTGTGGATCTCTTCCCGGTCTATTCCGAGTTCATCGACACCCATTACGAGTCCGGCTATGAAAAAATTCAGAACAACTGGATGAACAGCACCTTTGCCTGCGCACACCGCGTGAAGTTCGACCTGTTCCGGAAATACGGGTGGATTGCCGCGGCGGGAGACCGTCATCTGGCGGAATTCATGCCGCCGATCTATCTGAAGGATCCGGATACTGTGCACAGCTGGAAATTTGATCTCACGCCGGTTTCCTGGCGCAAGAAGGATCTGGAGAGCCGTCTGAAGCACAGCCGCGATATGGTGTCCGGTGCCGAGCCGGTGGAGCTGAAAAAGTCCGGCGAGGAGGGCATTCTCCTGATCAAGTCGCTCTGCGGTCTGAGCCGCGTGGTCAGCAACGTCAACATCCCCAACACGGCGCGGCAGATTCCAAACCTCCCGGAAACGGCCGTGGTGGAGACCAACGCCGTCTTCGCGCGGGACAGTATCCGGCCCATCTATGCGGGACCGCTCAAGGAGGATATCTACCAGCTGATTCTTCCGCATGTGATGAACCATGAGGACGTGCTGAAGGGGGCCCTGACCTGCGACTATGATGTCATCTACCGCGCATTCCGCCGGGATCCCCTGGTCACCTGCAGTGCCGCGGATGCGGATGAACTGCTGAAGACGATGATCCGCAATACAAAGAAATACCTGCCGGAGGGCTGGCAGAAGATCTGAGTGCCGGACGGAGGGCTTCCTGCATAACCCTGCCGCGGCGGCCGCAATAACCGCAGCAGCGGCAGGTCATACGAAGCGCCCGGTGTGCCGGAATGATCCTGTTTGGATCCTGGTTCAAAAAGAAAAGCCGTGATGAAGTGTTTCCCCCAGGCTGGACAACCGACCGGAGGGACTTCATCACGGCGTTTTTTTATACTGGTTTCCGGCAGCGTGTCTGGTTTATCAGTCTGTCAGCTTCTCTTCCGAAGGCTCCCGAATTCCGTGAACAGGCGCGTCCGCTCTTCCGGCGT
>OMZJ01000031.1 GCA_900315495.1 uncultured Lachnospiraceae bacterium | reverse complement strand
CACGATCACGCCCATGAAGACCATGATCCTATCCATGGAGACCACGATCACAGCCATGAAGGTCATGACCACAGCCACGGGGAGCACCACCACCATCATCACACATCCATGGCGGAGATGCAGAAGAGAATTGACGCTCTGAACGTATCGGCGAAGGTGAAAAGAGACATCACGTCGGTCTATGCGAAGATTGCGCAGGCCGAGAGCCATGCCCACGGGATCCCGGTGGATCAGATCCATTTCCACGAGGTCGGGACGATGGATGCGCTGGCAGATGTGGCCGGGGTCTCCATCCTGATGGAAAAGATCGCGCCGGAGCAGGTGATTGTCTCCCCGGTTCAGGTGGGAAGCGGAGAGGTGCGCTGCGCGCACGGCATTCTCCCGGTGCCGGCACCCGCAACTGCGGAGATTCTGCGGGGCGTCCCGATTTACAGCACCGACATCCGCGGAGAACTCTGCACGCCCACGGGCGCGGCACTGCTGACGCATTTTGCAGCTCGTTTCGGGAACATGCCCCTGATGGCGGCGGAGGCAGTCGGATACGGCTGCGGCAGTAAGGATTTTCCGGCGGCCAATGTGGTGCGCGCGGTCCTCGGCAATTCCTTTGAGGACAGCCGGCCGTCCGCCTCGCAGAAAGCCGGCAGGGCACTGGAATCCGCTGCGGTACCGGCAGGGTCGGAACCAGTCGAGACGGCGCCGGGGGAGTATGAGGACCATGTGGTGGAACTGGTCTGCAACCTGGATGACTGCACGGCCGAGCGGATCAGCTTCGCGGAGGAGCGGCTCTGGGAGGCCGGTGCCGTGGATGTGTTTACCGAGGCGATCAGCATGAAGAAGAACCGTCCCGGCGTGATGCTGACCGTTCTGGTGAAGGAGGAGCACCGGAAGGATGTGCTCCGCGCGCTGTTCCGCCATACGACGACCATCGGTGTGCGCGAGAGACTCTGCCGCCGGTACGTCCTCGCCCGGTCCGAGAAGGTGCGGAATACGGAGATGGGGCCGGTGCACTTCAAGGAAGGAACCGGGTACGGCGTCATCCGCCAGAAGCCGGAGTATGAGGACATCGCAAAGATCGCCCGGGAGAAGAACCTGACCATCGAGGATGTATTGGACCGGCTGGATGCAGAGGAGCTGTAAGCTGCGGATCCTGGCTGCAGCACCGGCCGGAGCAGAAGACAGAAAGGCGGCAGTCAAAAGACTGCCGCCTGTTTTTTTTTGCAAAGCCTGACTGCACTCTGTGAGGGACGTCAGTGTATCCGCTGCCGTTTGGGTGCGCTGCGGACTTTTTATTCTTTGAAAAACGATTGACAGGGATCCGCAATGGTATATAATAGAAACTGTTCGGACTCTTACAATCAGGGTCCGAACAGTTCGGAGAAAAATAGTACGAGGAAGAACAGTACAGCACAAAACAAGAAAAGGTACAAACAGGTACAGAGTCATGACCGAAAATGAGAGAGAGGAAAGTGAGAGGCGCAGGCATCTGGGGTTTGAAATCCACCTGATCAATAACCTCCTGGACGCCAGGCGCAGCGAACAGATGCAGACGGGAGACGGGGAAATCCCTCCGACCAAGATGCAGACATGGATCATCCGCTTTCTGGTGCATCACCCCGGAGGCGAAATCTATCAGCGGGACATCGAGTCCGCCCTGCACACGTCCAGGGCGACCGTTTCGTCCACACTCAAGGCAATGGAAAAAGCCGGCTATATCGTGCGCTCCTCCGTGGAGGACGATGCCCGGCTCAAGAAGGTGACCTGCACGCAGAAGGCCGTGGAGGCCGAGAAGGCGGCCTGGCGCCGGATCTTCGAAAACGAGGCCATCATGCGCCGGGGAATGTCCGACGAGGACTATGAGACGCTGCTCCGCCTGCTCGAGGTTGTCCGCGTGAATCTGGAATCCGAGCGGGGCAGGACCGCACAGGAAGGGGCAGGGAGCCGGATACCGGATCCTGCAGGAAAGGAGAGTGACCCCACGTGAACATGCTCAAGACACTGGGCGCCTATGTAAAGGAATTCAAAAAGGACAGCATCATCACTCCCATCTGTATGGCGGTGGAGGTTGTGATGGAGATGATCATTCCGCTTCTGATGGCAAGGATTGTCGACCAGGGCATCACCGCCGGCAACATGGCTGTCATCTATCAGACCGGCGGCTGGATGGTGCTGTGCGCAGCCATTTCTCTGTCGGCAGGCTTCGGCGGTGGGTATTTCGGTGCCCGGGCATCCACCGGCTTTGCGCGGAATCTCCGCGAGGCCATGTACAACAACATCCAGACATTTTCCTTCGCGAACATCGATAAGTTCAGCACGGCCGGTCTGGTCACCAGACTGACGACCGATGTCACGAACGTGCAGAATGCGTACCAGATGCTCTTGCGCATCGCGATCCGCGCGCCGTTCTCCCTGATCACGGCCATGGTGCTCTCCTTTGTGATCAGCCCGCGCATCGCCACGATTTTTCTCGGTGTTGTCATTGCGCTGGGCGTGATCATCTTCGCGATTGCGGCCCGCACCATGAAGACCTTCCGCCGCATCTTCAACACCTATGATGCCCTGAACGAGAGCGTACAGGAGAATGTCTCCGCCATCCGCGTGGTGAAGGCAAATGTCCGTGAGGACTATGAGGTGAAGAAGTTCAAGAAAGCCAGCGGCCTGGTCCACGACCTGTTCAGCAAGGCAGAGAAGGTCCTGGCCATCAACAGTCCGGCCATGCAGACGGCGGTCTACGGAACGATCCTTGCCGTCAGCTACATCGGCGCCCGGATGATCGTCGCGGGATCTCTTTCCACCGGAAACCTGATGAGCCTTCTGACCTACTGCATGAACATCCTGATGAGCCTGATGATGGTCTCCATGGTCTTCGTCATGATCACGATGTCCATCGCCAGTGCTGAGCGTATCGCGGAAGTGCTCAATGAGAAGAGTACGATCACCAATCCGGAGCACCCGGTCGAGACGGTAAAGGACGGAAGCATTGTCTTTGACCATGTGACATTCCGCTACAATCCCGAGAGCCCCCAGCCGGTGCTCAATGATGTCAGCCTGAACATCCGGTCCGGAGAGACGGTCGGCATCCTCGGCGGCACCGGTTCGGCCAAATCCACGCTGGTCAGCCTGATCCCGCGCCTGTACGATGTCTCCGTGGGCAGCGTATCTGTCGGCGGACTGGATGTCCGTCAGTATGACATGGAGGCGATCCGGAATCAGGTCGCCGTGGTTCTGCAGAAAAACGAGCTGTTCTCCGGGACGATCTATGACAACCTGCGCTGGGGCAATGAGCACGCTTCTGACGCGGAATGTCAGGAGGCATGCCGGCTCGCCTGTGCGGATGAGTTCATCGAGCGGTTCCCCGACGGGTACAATACCTGGATCGAGCAGGGCGGCAACAACGTGTCCGGCGGACAGAAGCAGCGTCTCTGCCTTGCCCGGGCGCTCCTGAAGAATCCGAAGATCCTGATTCTGGATGACTCCACCAGTGCGGTCGATACCGCCACGGACGCAAAGATCCGCAAAGCCTTCCGCGAGGATATTCCGGACACGACCAAGCTGATCATCGCGCAGCGGATCTCCAGTGTGGAGGATGCCGACCGGATCATCATCATGGATGAGGGCCGGGTCGTCGCCTTCGACACGCCGGAAAATCTTCTGGCACACAACCGCATCTATCAGGAGATCTACGAGGAGCAGAAATCCGGCGGCGGAGACTTTGATGAGAAAAGAGGTGAGGACTGATGGCGGAAAATGATAACAGAACGGCCGGCCAGGCTCGTCCGGTCCGGATGGGCGGACGCCCGCCGAGGGGAGCCCGTGTCCATGTGGACAATCCTGGAAAAATCATGCGCCGTCTTCTCGCGTTCATTCTGAAGGGGTACAAGGTGCAGTTCGTCGGTTCCCTGATCTGCATCCTGATTTCGGTTCTGGCCAGTGTCCAGGGAACGATGTTCACCCGGACGCTGATTGATTCCTACATTATGCCGCTGATCGGGCAGGATCAGCCGGACTTCTCCGGGCTGGTCCGGGCCATCGCCCGGGTGGGCGGATTCTATGCCATCGGTATTGTGGCCGGGTATGTGCAGCAGCGCCTGCAGATCGTGGTGTCGCAGGGCGTGCAGCGGGATATGAGAGACCAGCTGTTCTCCCACATGGAGACGCTGCCCATCCGCTACTTTGACTCTCACTCCCACGGCGATATCATGTCGGTCTATACCAACGACATTGACACGCTGCGCCAGATGATCAGCCAGTCCCTGCCGCAGCTGGTCAATTCGTCGATCACGATTGTGGCGGTGCTGGTCAGCATGATCATCCTCAGCATTCCGCTGACGCTCGTCACCCTCGGCATGGTGGCGGTGATGCTGTTTGCCACCATGAAGGTCACCGGGCTTTCGGCAACCCACTTCACCGAGCAGCAGAGAGCGCTGGGCAATGTCAACGGCTATATCGAGGAGATGGTCAGCGGGCAGAAGGTCGTCAAGGTGTTCTGCCACGAGGCAAAAGCGAGCGAGGAATTCAAGAAGCGCAACGACAACCTGTTCGACCACGCGAATCTGGCCAACCGGTACGCCAATGTCGTCGGCCCGATCAATGCCCAGCTGGGAAACATGAGCTATGTGCTCTGTGCCATCGTGGGCGGCGTGCTGGCCCTGAACGGCTGGACCGGGCTGACCATCGGAAAGCTCGCCAGCTTCCTGACCTTTAACCGGAGCTTCAGCATGCCGATCAACCAGATCAGTATGCAGATCAACTCCATTGTCATGGCCCTGGCAGGCGCCGATCGAATTTTCAAGCTTCTGGACGAAAAATCCGAGACGGATGAGGGCTATGTCGAGCTGGTCCGCGCAAAGGAATGCCCGGACGGGGAGATCGTCGAAGTCCCCGAGCGCACCGGCATGTGGGCGTGGAAGCATCCGCATCAGGCGGATCACTCCGTGACCTACACGCCGATGAAGGGCGAGGTTGTATTCGAGCACGTCAATTTCGGCTATGTGCCGGAGAAGACGGTGCTGCACGACGTCTCGCTGTTCGCAAAGCCGGGCCAGAAGATCGCCTTTGTCGGCTCCACCGGTGCCGGAAAGACAACCATCACCAACCTGATCAACCGCTTCTATGACATTCAGGACGGCAAGATCCGGTACGACGGGATCAACATCTACAAGATCCGGAAGAAGGACCTGCGCCACTCGCTGGGCATGGTCCTGCAGGATACGCACCTGTTCACCGGTACCGTGCGCGAGAATATCCGCTACGGCAAGCTGGATGCGACGGATGAAGAGGTGGTCGCGGCGGCAAAGCTGGCAAACGCAGACGGCTTCATCCAGCGGCTACCGCAGGGATATGACACGATGCTCACAGGGGACGGCGCCAACCTGTCCCAGGGACAGCGCCAGCTCCTTGCGATTGCGCGGACGGCCGTGGCCGATCCGCCGGTGCTGATTCTCGACGAGGCAACCTCCTCCATCGATACCCGGACCGAGAAGATCGTGCAGGACGGCATGGACAAACTGATGGCCGGCCGCACCACCTTCGTGATTGCCCACCGGCTCTCCACCGTGCGCAACAGCGACTGCATCATGGTGCTGGAGCAGGGCCGCATCATTGAGCGCGGAACCCATGACCAGCTGATCGCCCAGAAAGGCCGCTATTATCAGCTGTATACCGGGAACGCCATCGGCGGCTGACAGCCGGCAGGGCTCTGACCTGCCCAGTGAAACTGCACAGGGAGCGCTCCGAAAGAAAAGGCCCTCTTCCCGTCCGGGTGTCGGACAGGAAGAGGGCTTGCGCTTTCCCTGCGGGAAAGATACAATCAGAAAAGAGTTTCAGAGAGCATTTGGAGAAAGAATGACGGGCCGGCTGTGCGGATGCCCTGGCAGAAAGAGGAGCTATGATCAGACAGGAAACACTGGCAGAACTGACGAACGGAAAACTTCTGAAGGCAAAGGACCTGGCTCGTGCGGATACCCTCGGCTGCCGGGGGTGTTCTGCCTGCTGCCACGAGGTGGAAGATACCATTGTGCTGGATCCCTATGATTTCTGGCAGATGCAGAAGGCAGGCGAGGGCGATTTCTCCGACCTGATGTCGAAAGGCCGGATCGGGCTTGGCATGGTGGACGGGCTGATTCAGCCGCATCTGATGGTGGGGGCAGACAAGGGGTGTTCCTTCCTGTCCGGGGAGGGCCGGTGCACGATCCATGACTTCCGGCCCGGGTTCTGCCGCCTGTTTCCGTTAGGCCGGTATTACCATGACGGGACCTTCTCCTATGTGCTGATGAAGGACCAGTGCCGGCAGACGCACCGGGCCAAGATCCGCGTCGACCGGTGGCTGAACATTCCGGAACTGAAAAAATACGAGGAATATATTCTGTCGTGGCACACATATCTTGTGGAGCTGCAGAAGTATCTCACAGGACACGGGGACGAGCGCCGGGATGTCTCCATGGATCTTCTGACACTCTTTTTCACAAAACCGTATGATCCGGAGGATTTTTACGGGGACTTCAACCGGAGAATGATCCGCGCCGGACAGGAATAAAAATCAGGAAAAGGCTGCTCGCTTCCTGCGCTTCCCCGATCGCAGCCGGGAAACAGCGGAGCGCGCGCAGATCATCGCCGTAAGGCAAACAATCCCGGAAGAAACCGGAGGGAAGAGGCGGCTGTGCAGGCCGCGGAGGGGAACTCGAGGAACATGTCAGTATCAAATCGCCGTCAGGCACCGCAGAAATCGTCGGTCAACAATATCACCGAGGGAGTGATCTGGAAGCAGCTCCTGTTCTTCTTCTTCCCGATTCTGTTCGGGGCAGTCTTTCAGCAGCTGTACAACACCGTGGACGCGGTGGTGGTCGGCCGCTTTGTCGGGACCAACGAGCTGGCCGCGGTAGGCGGGGCCTCCGGGACCATCATTAACCTCCTGATCGGTTTCTTTATCGGCCTCTCCTCCGGTGCCACAGTCATCATCTCCCAGTACTACGGCGCGGGGGACAGCCGGAATGTCAGCCGGGCCGTTCACACCGGCGTCGCCCTGGCACTCGCCGGCGGCGTACTCTTCATGGTGGTCGGGATTGCGATCGCCGGGCAGGCGCTCCGGTGGATGAACACGCCGGCGAAAGTGCTGGGCTATTCCGAGATCTATCTTCGCATCTATTTTGCGGGGATGATCCCCAACCTCTTCTACAATATCGCCTCGGGAATTCTCCGCGCCGTGGGCGATTCCAAGCGGCCGCTCTACATCCTGATCTTTACCTGCGGCGTCAACATCGTTCTGGACCTGCTGTTTGTCGTGGCATTCCGCTGGGGTGTCACCGGTGTCGCGGTGGCGACGATCGCAAGCCAATTGGTCAGCGCCGTGATGGCGGCCGTCTGCCTGGTCCGGACGACGGAGAGCTACCGGCTGGAATTCCGCAAAATCCGTTTCCACTGGGACCTGTTCCGGAGAATCCTGCAGATCGGCGTGCCGGCCGGACTGCAGTCCGTGATGTACGGTATCGCCAACATCGTAATTCAGACCAACATTAACATGCTCGGCGCGCAGACCATGGCCGCCTACACGGCGTACTCCAAGATCGACGCGGTCTTCTGGATGATGATCAATGCCTTCGGCGTCTCGGTGACCACCTTTGCGGGGCAGAATTACGGCGCAGGCCGCATTGACCGTGTGAAGAAGAGCATGGTCACGACGCTGATCATGGCCATGGCAGCCTCGGTGAGTCTCAGCGTTTTCCTGCACTTTTTCGGTATCTACATCTACCGTCTGTTCTCCACGGACAGCGCGGTGATCGAGATTGGCATGGAGATCCTGTACTTCCTGACGCCGACGTATTTCACTTATGTCTGCATTGAGGTCTTCTCGGGAACCCTCCGGGCGATCGGATACGTGATGGTCCCGATGATCCTCACCTGCGGCGGAGTCTGCGTGCTGCGGCTGGTCTGGCTGTTTACCGTCGTCCCCGGCCACCGCACGGTGACAACCATCCTCTTCAGCTATCCGCTCTCCTGGGTGGTGACTTCCATCCTTTTCATCCTTTATTACTTTATTCTGCTGAAGAAGGGAAAGATCGTCAACCCGGAGCGCCATTTCAACGGCATGACTGCATGAGCGGCAGGATGCTCGTACCGGATGTTTATGCGGATGCCGCTGCGCATCCTTTCTCATCCGGATACGACGAGGGGCAGCCGGCAGGCTTTCTTTGCCTTTGTTCGTGCATATTTTACGCCGTCCCGGATCCTGCCGGGGCGGCGTATTCCAGTGGAATCCGGACAATGGAATCCAGACCTCCGTCCGGAAGGTTCCGGTAAAAAAGACCGTACCGGTCGCCGGCACGCAGACGAATGCGCCGGTTCACATTGCGGATCCCGATACTCTTTCCGCCTTCCGGCCCTGTTTTCGACTGCAGGAGGCGGTTCAGCGCCTCCGCGTCGGCAGAGGAACCATTGTCTGACACATGAATCAGAAAATCGGTTCCGTCTTCCTCGCAGGTCAGGCGAATCACCAGAGTCCTGTCTTCTCTCTGGGCATGAAAAAGAGCATTTTCCACCAGGGGCTGAAGAATGATGCGGGAGATGACGATCCGGTCGTATTTTTCCGGAATTTCACAGGAAAAAGTAAATCCCTGCTCATACCGGAGATGCTGGATGCGCAGGTAATCTTCCAGGTAGTTGAGCTCTTCCTTCAGGCATACGGTACTGGACGTGAAATGCATGCTGTATTTCAGAATGCTGACCAGAGACGATACCATCGTGACAATGTTGTCGTTCCCCTCCAGAAGGGCGCTGCAGCTGACAGAATCCAGCGTGTTGTAGATGAAGTGCGGATTGATCTGCGCCTGCAGGGCATTCAGCTCTGACCTGCGAAGCTGTTCTGCTTTCTGCTGTTCCGCCTCGAAGAGATGAACGATTTCATCGGTCATCGCATTATAACTTCGGTACAGCTCACCGATCTCATCGTCCCGGGGAAACGGGGGCGCCGTCAGGAGGCGTTTGGTGCTGCTGCTCTGCTTCATAATCCCGGACAGACTGGTGACGGGCCGGAGTATCTGACGGGACAGTAGGAGGGAGATGATAAAAATAACCAGAAGCGCCAGGAGGATGTCCGCCAGCAGAATATACACGGGTGCTCCGCCGAATATGGCAATTTCTCCGACGGGAACCATCACAAGGCACTCAAAGTTCTGACGGATTGTGATCTTGCAGGCAAGATACGGGACAGACTGAAAAGTGATTTTCCGGATCGTTCCGCTGTACCCGGCCAGCTGATCAAGGATGGCGGAAGCACTTTCGCTGTCCCCCTCCGGGAACAGATCTTCACTGGTGCCTGCGAGCACTGTGCCGTTATACAGAAAGCAGGCCGCCGTGCCGTCTGTCAGATGAAGATCCTCCAGAACACTGCGCAGGCTGTAGCGGGAAACGGAATAAACAACCACACCGAGGGTCTCATTGTATCGGGGATCGGCGATCACCGTACTTTTCAGCACGTGGGAAAAATACACATGGGTGCCATCCGACGAGTCGGTCCAGGGAAATATCTGTCCCTTCTGCGCGACAGTCTCCTGGTACCAGGGATCTTCCAGAATATCCGCTGCACTGTAAACATGCTCCCGCAGGACAGTTCCCCGGCTGTGAAAACCAGAGATCTGGCCGGCGAGAGGGAACTGCCCGTCGATCAGCAGATAAGTGTATGTGCTCTCCATCAGTCGGGAGGACGGTGCTCCTGTAATCAGCGCAAACGTACTGCCGATCTGAGCCCTCTGGCGGATTGCGGTATTTTCGCCACTGTCGGTCAGATCCTCCGCCAGGTCGTTATTGACGCAGAGATAATAGGAGTTCTGCCAGATCTCTGTGAGAAAAGTGTTGAAGGTATCTGCCGCGCCCTGAATGGCGGAAATCTCGTTTGCCTCAAAGCGGTCCCGATAGAAATGTCCGAAATAATCATAGAAGATCCAGGTGAAGCATGCGACCAGAATCATGCTTCCGAGGGAAAAATAGAGAAACATTCTCTTTCCGATTCGACTTTTCATGCATGGAAGCCTTTCTGGTCTTTTTCTCTGCGCTTCCGCAGGATCGCCGCGCGGTATGAGGACGGAGTCATGCCAAAGGTGGTGGAAAACAGCCGGGAAAAATAATCCGGTGTGACATAGCCGACTTTCTGGCTGATCATTGCGACATTTTCATTCGATTCCAGAAGAAGCTCCCTGGCATGGCGCATCCGGACAACATGGATTCTCGAGATGATGCTCTTCCCGCGGCGCTGTTTATAAATCGTACCGGTATACACGGGAGACAGATGCAGCCAGTCCGAGATGGAAGAGACCGAGAGATCCGGATCTGTGAAATGGTCTTCGATATATTCGTCAATGAGAGCCGCGTAATCCACGGAATTCTCCGACGGCCGGCTTTCCGTGCCGGCAAGATACCGGCATTCCTCCTGCACAAGGGAGATCAGTCCGGAGATGCTTTTCTGCGCGGAATAGGTCTGCAGCACCCGGCTTTTTTCTTCCTCCAGAATCGGCTGGCGAAGCGGGGAGGAAGATGCTTCCTCGAATAAAATCTCCAGAAATTTCATGCCAAAGCTTTTTCGGCCGGCAGACGGGACATCGCTGCGGATCATCTGTTCAAAAAACTGACAGGCCTCGCGGGCGTCTCCCGTTTCCAGCATGCGCTGCAGCAGATTCCGGATGTTCTCCCGACCGGCCGGGCCGGATCCATAGAAGCTATTCTTTTCCAGCTCGGCGGTCAGACGGCGGATTTTCTGCGTGATTTCAACCAGTTTTTCATGGTTGATCGGCTTGAGGATGTAATCCTGCACGCCGGCCTGGAGCGCTTCCTGCACAAAAGAAAAATCGCTGTATTCGCTCAGGATGATCATGCAGACATCCGTCATGCTGTCCTTGAGCTTTTCAACCAGTTCCAGCCCCGTCAGCCCCGGCATTTTTACATCGGAAATCACCAGATCCGGCATCTGCGAAAGAGAACATTTCAGGGCTTGTGTACCGTTCTCTGCTGTCAGCACCTCGGAAAAACCCAGATCGCTCCAGGGGATCATCTGTTTCATGCACTTTCTCACAAACACATCGTCATCTGCAATCAGCGCTTTCATCGCAGCCTCCTTCCCGCATGAACCCTCCGGCTTCCATCTGAAAACCGCCGGTCTGAAATTTTCTTTTTATTCCGCAGACGGCATGCCGGAGAAATCCGGCCATCCTGACCTGAAATCACATCACGTGTCGGATGCCTGCTGAGCTCAGGATTTTGGCTTCCGGTCCAGCCGGACCATTCCGACCAGAATCGAACCCAGCACCATTCCGTTGGTCATGATATTCACCCAGGCCCCGTCAGAATGTCGTAAAAAATCCAGCACACGGAATTGACCGCCATCAATTTCCGGTAGTCCTGTCCGATTCAGAAACTCATACAAAGAAACCTCCGACGCCGGCAGTCAGGATGGAGATACAGATCCTTTCCTCACGGGAGGGTGTGATACGAAAAGGAATGTCTGCGGATCCCCAACCGAATATACAAATATACACGTATTATTCCGTTCAATTCTGTCGCTACTGCACAACCGCCCCGTTGCTTCGACTCAAACATATCATCAAAAAATTCACGGGTCAATACCTTTCTTTGGCGATCATACTTAAAAATATCGGATGGTATAAAAATGTGAGGATGCAAATCAAAATTCACCATGCTATTCTGAATGCAGCAATACTGCGGCATGTGTTCCCCGTTCTCTGCGACTGGAGGGATGGAATGAAAATCAATATACGGAACATTTCACCAGATCCTTTTGATCCGAATCGTTCGCTTCCTGATCCGCTGGACATGGCAAAGGCCTCCTGTGAGACCATGATGAGAAAATTTGCCGCTCCGGATCTGCCGCCCAGACAGGAATTCTGCTATCATGCCGGCGTTTTTCTCTCCGGCATGCATCATGTCTGGAAACTCTGCGGCGATGACAGATATATGGAATACATCCGGGACTGGGCGGAGGCAGCCACCCGGGAGGATGGATCGGTCATCCACTATGACCCCGGCCGGCTGGATGATATTCAACCCGGGATCCTCTTTTACCCCCTTCTGGATTTTTATAGAAAAAAGCGCTACCGGGCAACACTGGATCTACTCATGGGAGATATCGAGCGGTATCCGCGCAATGAAGACGGAGGCTTCTGGCACATGTCCTGCCTGCCGCATCAGATGTGGCTGGACGGTCTGTATATGGGAGGCCCGGTTGTCCTGGAATATGCCAGGCGCTTTCACCGACCGGATCTGGCGGCGATGATGGTCACAGAAGTAAAACGAATGAAGGAGCACTGCGAGGTCAGAGAAAAGGGGCTCTGGAAACACGCGTGGGATGAGTCCCGCAAAGCGCCGTGGGCGGATCCTGTCACCGACCGTTCTCCGGAGTTCTGGGGACGCGCCATGGGATGGGTCCCTGTTGCGATCCTGGATGACTGCGAACAGCTTCCGGCGGAAAGCGAAGATACTCGGTGGCTCGAGAATACCGTCGCAGAGCTTCTGACCGGTATCTGCCGCTATCAGTCGGAGGAGGGCCGCTGGTACCAGGTGCTGGATAAAGGGGGACAGGCCGGCAACTGGCTGGAAAATTCCTGCAGCTCTCTCTTTGCCGCAGCTCTTTTCCGGGCAGTCCGGAAAGGAATTCTCCCCGACACTTATCTGGGCAATGCCTGGAAAGCCTACGGGGCAGTCGTCCGCAGCCTGACCTGGGAAGGGGATGACCTTCTCATCGGGAATGTGTGTATCGGAACCGGCGTCGGAGATTATGCGCATTATTGTTCCCGCCCGGTCTCTGTCAACGATCTGCACGGCGTCGGCGCCTTTCTTCTGATGTGCGCGGAAGCCGCAAAACTGCGGTAACTTCCGCAGGGCTTCTCTGCATCATGGGTTCCGGGGACTGTTTCTGTGCCTTTGTACCGGGACGCCGGCAGGTCGGCGATCGTCACCGTGCCCGACAGACAGGAAGACGATTCTGACCGGGATGCCGGCGGCTCGGGGACAGTTCTCCGGAATCCCCCCGGAGGGCGGGAAGTCCGGAGAAGGGCTGATCCTGCCCGGGAGGCATCACATGCGGTCCATGTTTGTCGAAAATGAAGTGTTAAAACCGAATGCCCGGACACTCCGGGACCTGAGGGATGCGGCCGGCCGTCTGCCGGTGGAGACGGCGTCCCTGCTGTATGCGCAAATTCAAAGGCGGACCGAGGCGGCCCTGATTCGTTCCGCAGGGGAGAGGGAGGAAATTTCGGATCCCGGGGCTCTTGCGGAATGGAACCGGAAATGCCGGCGCCGCTTTACAGCGTGCATCGGCGGAATCCCGAGGCCTCTGGAGGAGGGACGGGCACAGATCACCGGGGTACTGCACAGGTCTTTTTTCTCGGTGGAAAAACTGGTGCTCGAGACCAGCCCAGGTTCGTTTCTCACTGCAAACGTATATATCCCGGAAAATGGAGCGGCCTGCCATCCGGCTGTCCTTGTGTGCATCGGACATACGGATGACGGGAAGGCTGACCCGGAATACCAGTATCTGGCTCAGTGCCTTGTGCGGCAGGGAATCCTGGCTTTCCTGATGGATCCGCCGGGAGAGGGAGACCGGTCGGAGCTGGCGGATGCCGCGACCGGGTTCCAGCCGATGTTCGGCTGTTCCGGGGAACACGACCTTCTGGACTGGAAAGCGAAACTGACGGGGTGGAGCTTGGCGTCCTATTTCATCCGGGACGGCCTGGCAGCCGTTCGCTATCTGGCCCGTCGGCCGGATGTGGATGCAAAAAGGATTGGGATTACCGGGCATTCCGGCGGCGGAACGCAGACCGCGCTTCTCATGATGGAGGCGGGGGAACAGTTTGCCTGCGCAGCGCCCTGCGCCTACATAACGGATATGCGGGCCATGCTGGAGGAGGGCGTGGATCCGGATAATGAAATGGTTTGGCCGGGAAGTGTGGAAGCCGGGCTGGATTATGTGGACTTTCTGGCGCAGATGGCCGGAAAGCCGCTGATGCTTCTGACCTGTCAGGAGGATTATTTCCCCCGGGAGGGAACGGAGCGGACGTTCCGGCAGGCCGAAAGGCTCTGGCAGGCAGCGGGAACCGGGATCCTTCCGGAAATGAAAACCGCGGTATCCGGCCACGCCTACGCCCCGTCCCTGGCAGAGGAAGCTGCCCGGTTCTTTCAGAAAATATTCAGCGCACAGCCATACGTCGGGACCCGTCCCGGCGTATCCGGCGGAAATCTGCCTATGCGCGGGAAGGATTTCTGCCCTCTTACCCGAGGCGAACTGTCCTGCACCGGGAAACCGCTCATCCGGGCGGTCCCCGGGATGAGAACCATCCGGATGGAAATCCGGGATGATCTGATGCGGATTCGCGCAGAGGCAGAGGAAAAGCTTCCGGAAGATCCGGACCAGCGGAAGAAAAATCTTGAAAGCCTCATTCTCGCATCCCGCATCCGGGCGAACATTCCTGCCCGGGTTTATGCGGAGGGAATCTGCGCACAAATGGGATACCGCTGCCTGCTCTGGAGACCGGAGGAGGGCCTCTGGAATAACGGGCTGCTGCTTCGGGACTGGAGACAGGGAGACCGTCCCCTGCCCTCTGTGATTGCCCTGTGGCCGGAGGGAATTCTCCGGATCGATGAACATTCCTGCTGGGTCCACCGGCAGCTCCGGAGCGGAAAACAGGTCCTGATTGCGGATCTTTCCGGCTGGGGGACGATGCGCCCGGCGCGGATCGGGTCTGCGGAGATGGACACCGGGTGGGGGACTTATTACAAACTGAATGCCTGGCTGATCGGACTGGGGGACAGCATCTGCGGGATGCGCATCCGCCAGACACTGGCGGCGGTCCGGATGCTGCAGCAGTCCGGCCTGGCGGAAGAAGGCGGGATTTCTCTGGCCGCATGGGGAGAAGCGTCCCGCTATGCAGAATATGCCTCACTGCTGTCCGGGGTCCCGGCGGTGACAGACGGGGAATACCAGACCTATGAGGAAATTCTGTCGGAGACCTTCCACGACCAAACCAGCACCTTTGACTGGGCGCTGCCGGGAATTCTGCGCTGTCTGTCGGAAGAAGGCCATCGCAGGAGACCAGCGGCTTTTGAAGAACAGGAAGGTTTGCCAGGCCCGAAAGAATCTGGATTCCGGGCCTGACATGACGGGAAGGAGAGAACAAGAAAGATGAAAATCGCAATGGTAGGAGGAGGATCCTACTCCTGGGCGTACAGCCTGTTCAGCACGTTTCTGGCCAATCCGTTCTTTGACCGGGAGACGGAGCTGTGCCTGTATGATATTAATGCGGAAAACCTGGACAATGTATACCGATTCTGCACCTATTACAATGACAAATACCCGGAATCCGCCATCACGCTGACAAAGACCATGAGCGAGGAGAAGGCCCTGGAAAGGGCGGATTTTGTCGTGGTTGCCATTTCCCAGGGTGGTCTGGAAGCGGAACTGGAGGACCATTATATTCCCCGCAGATACGGTTTTTACAATGTCAAGGGAAGCGAATCCGGGATCGCCGGAGCAAGCCGGACGATCCGGCATGTCCCGGAGTTTCTGCACATTGCAAGGAAAATGAATCAGCTCTGCCCGGGCGCGGTGATGCTGAATGTGACGAACCCTCTGACCGCCCTGACCCGCTGCGTGCAGAAATACGAGAACATTCATGCGGTCGGATTCTGCCATGGAATCCGGAACCACCTGGAGATCCTCCTTCCGTATTTCGGCGCGGACAGCTTTGACGGTGTGAGCTTTTCGGTTTCGGGTGTGGATCACTGCTCGTTCCTGACGGACATCAAATACCATAACCAGGATGCCCTGCAGATCATGCGGGATAAAAAAATGATTGAGGCAGCCTGGGCCGGCAAATCCCATATTACGTTTGACGACCCCTTCGCGGGACGGGAGAATCAGCGCATCCGCTTCATCCTCTGGGATATGCTCGGGTGCATGCCGGGCCTTTCGGACGAGCACTGCGCGGAATTTTACTATCAGACGACGGGAACGCAAGAAAACCGGGACCGTTTCGGCATGCATTATGACCGCGTCGCAGACCGCACGGCGACTGTAGAACGGCTCCGCAATCAAATTGTGAAACCGCTGAAAACCGGGAAGATGCCGGAATTCCACGTCAGCAATGAGAGTCCGGACCGGGTCATTGAGGCGCTGAAGGGCGGCCGCCAGTTCTACGAAGTGATGAATTACCGGAACCTCGGCCAGGTCCGGGAGCTGCCCATGGACATCGTGGTGGAGACCTTTGTGACCTTTGACGCCACCGGGGTCCATCCGGCCATTGCAAGCCCTCTGCCGAAGGCCGCACAGCTTGTGGTGCAGGCGACCGCCATCCGGGAAGAAATGTACATGGAGGCCGCGGCGGAATGGAATGTGGACAAGCTGACCCAGGCACTCTGCCAGGATCCGCTGGTCCTGGATTTTACGAAGGTCCGGCAGGTGGCACGGGACATCATGGAATACAACGAACAGTTCCTTCCAGAAGATTTCGGCAGATAAAGAGCATCGAACAGACAGATATGAAGATCAGGATCAAAAACGGAAAGGTCATTCTCAGAGACCGGGTGGAAGAGAATCTCAATGTCTATTATGAAAACGGATTCATCACGGACGTGACGGACCAGGAACTCCCCTGCGGGGAAGAAATCGATGCAAAGGGAAAGTATCTCTCTCCCGGCTTCATTGATATTCATTCGCATGGCGGCGGCGGAGCGGATTTCCTGGACGGAACGCCGCAGGCCTTCCTGACGGCCGCGAAAACCCATGCCAGACATGGGACGACCACCATTGTGCCGACGGCGACATCCTGCGATTATGAAGGAATCCGGACGCTGGATGCGGCCTGGAGGGATGCCGTCCGGGAAAACCGGGAAGGGGCCGATATGCCGGGTCTTCATCTGGAAGGGCCCTATTTCTCCATGAACCAGAGAGGGGCGCAGGATCCAAAATATATCCGCAATCCGGATCCGAAGGAGTATGAGAAGATTCTGGACAGCACGGGAGACATTCTCCGATGGAGTGCCGCCCCGGAGCTTCCCGGCGCGCTGGAATTCGGGAGAGAGCTGAAGCGAAGGGGCATTCTGGCAGCGATCGGCCATTCGGATGCGGAGTATCCGGAGGTGGAGGCCGCTTACCGGGCTGGCTATACCCATGTGACGCATCTGTACTCGGGCATGAGCATGGTGCACCGGAGGAATGCCTATCGCTACGCCGGTGTCGTGGAATCGGCATTCCTGATTGACGGACTGACCGTCGAGATCATTGCGGATGGAAAGCATCTTCCGGCGGAGCTTCTGCGGCTGGTCGTGAAGTTCAAGGGGCCGGATAAGACGGCGCTGATTACGGACTCCATGCGGGGGGCCGGGATGCCGGACGGGCCTTCGATCCTGGGAAGCCTGGACAAGGGACTGCCGGTGATCATCGAGGACGGCGTAGCAAAGCTCCCGGACCGGACCAGCTTTGCAGGCAGCGTGGCCACAGCGGACCTGCTGGTCCGGAACATGGTGCAGCTGGCCCGGGTTTCGCTTCCGGATGCGGTCAGAATGGCGTCTGTGACGCCGGCAAACATCATGGGATTTTCGGACCGGGGAGAGATTCAGAAATCCCGACGGGCAGATCTGGTGCTGTTTGACGAAGAAATCCATGTTTCACAGACGATTGTGGAAGGCAGAACGGTATGGAAGGCCTGACAGCGGCTTTTGCCAGGGGAGAGATCACCCCGCCGATGGGAATCCCCATTGCCGGATATTACAAGCTCCGCCTGGCGGAAAAGTGCTGGATCCACTGGAGTGCAGTGTGGCTGCCTTGGGCTGCGGCGATACCGATGCGCTTCTGGTGAGCCAGGATCTGCTGGAGCTGCAAGGAGCGGGAATCCAGTCAACGGAAGGGCTGCCGGTTTTTACCGGCGGCCCTTCCTGCGTGTCAGACGCCAGCCCCGAAACTGCGATCCATACATCGCCAGGACGCCGCTTTCTGTGTGTCAGACTCCGGCAGAATGCAGGGAGTTGACATGACGGCGGAGATTCTCCCTGCATGGTGAACTTGTCAGAGAATACGGCGAAATCCGCTCTCTGTCCGGTCAAAAATGAGAGCCGCAGCGGACAGCCGGTGCGGAAAAATGGCAGATTGCATAAATTTCTGCGGATATCTTGCTTTTCTTGCGTTGTAGCTGCCGAAAAGACCCCATATACTAGCCTTAGAGACATTCGCTCGTCGTATGAAAATTGTCCCCTGGAAGGAGGCTTTGGCCGTGAATAACATGAGTAATTTAACTGGGCCCAAACGCAGAATGAGAAAGAAGTCCCTGCCGGAGCGGATCCGGCTTCATTTCAAAAAATACTGGCAGCTGCATGTGCTGGCGCTTCCGGTACTGATTTATCTGATCCTGTTTAATTACTGGCCGATGTTCGGTGTCATTCTGGCATTTGAGAATTACAGCGTGGTCAAAGGGTTCTTTCACAGTGAATTTGTCGGATTCCGGAATTTTGAATTCCTCTTTGCGACGCAGGATGCGTTCCGGATCACCCGGAATACGGTCTGCTACAATATCGTATTTATTGTGGTCAATACATCCCTGTCCGTGCTTCTGGCAATCATCCTGAACGAACTGTACCTGAAGGCGGTCTCGAAGACAATCCAGACCATGCTGATCATGCCCTATTTCCTTTCCTGGTCGGTTGTTGCCATTGTGGTCTACGCCTTTTTCGGGGGAAACGGCGTCGTCAACGCACTGATCAGGGATCACGGCGGAGCGACGAAGAGCTGGTATACCTACAAGCCGATCTGGCCGTTCCTGCTAACCTTCGTGAATATGTGGAAAAGTGTCGGATATACTGCCATCGTGTATGTTGCATCCATCTCCGGAATTCCGCAGGAATATTATGAGGCCGCGGCTCTGGACGGGGCGACCAAAGTACAGCAGGCGCGGTACATCACCCTTCCTTATCTGCGCCACATCATTGTGATTATGTTCATCATGAGCATCGGCGGAATGTTCCACGGGGATATGGGCCTGTTTTTCAATGTCACGCAGAATAACGGCGCACTGTATCCCGTCACGGATGTCATTGACACCTATGTTTACAGAGCATTAAAGACACTGGGCAATACGGGAATGTCGTCCGCGGCCGGCCTGTATCAGTCTGTCGTCGGATTTATTCTGGTCATGATCTCGAATGTCATTGTGCGACATGTCGATGAAGATTCGGCACTTTTCTGAGAAAGGAGCAAATATGGCACAGTTAACCAAACGCCAGATCCGCCGGAAAATGAGAGCAGAGGAAAAAGCCGAGGGAGTCAGCTCTTTCCAGAAAATCAACCGGATCAAAAAATCTACCAATGCGGTCCTCACCGCCGTGATGCTGATCATTGCCATTCTGACCGTACTCCCTGTGGTACTCTGCGTTATTATTTCCTTTACCTCCTCCGAGAGCCTGACTTATAACGGATTTTCCTTCTTCCCGACCAGCTTTTCGGCAAAGGCGTATAAAAGTCTGTTCGCCACCGGCTCTCAGATTGTGGACAGCTATCTGGTCACCATTCTGGTGACAGCGGTTCACACGTTGATCAGCATTTTTATCATGATGATGTACGCGTTTGTCCTTGCGCACCAGCGCTTCCCCCTGAAGCGCTTCTATACCTTCGTTGTATTTTTCACCATGCTTTTTTCAGGAGGTCTGGTCCCCTCGTACATTATCAATGTCAACTATCTGCACCTGTACGACACGATCTTCATCCTGATTCTTTCCGGAATGGTCAGTGCCTATAACATCATTATTCTGCGGACCTTTATCACGACAACGATCCCGATGGACCTGTTTGACGCGGCCAAAATCGACGGGGCCGATGATTTCCGGGTATTTTTGAAAATCGTTCTTCCCCTGTCCAAGGCCGGACTGGCCACGATCGGACTGTTTTCTCTCGTCGGGAAGTGGAATGAATGGTTCGTGGGAATGCTCTATATCGACAATCCGAAGCTGATTCCCCTACAGACGATGCTGACAAGAATCCAGCAGAAGATTGATTTTGTGAAAAACAATTCCAGCGTCGCTTCCACACCGGACGGGCAGGCACTATTGAAAAACATGCCCTCGGAGCAGACAAGAATGGCGATTGTGGTTGTCACGACCGTGCCGATTCTCTTCGCCTATCCGTTCTTCCAGAGATATTTCATTCAGGGAATGACGATCGGAAGCGTTAAGGGATAAACAAAGCGCGGGGTGCACGTACCGCAGGCGCAGAAACGACAAAGGGGGGATATCAGATGAGTGAAAATGAGATGAGGGAAAATGATCTGGAGCAGGTTACACCGGAATCGGTCGGGATTCCATCCGAGGCGGTCAGCCGGTTTCTGCAGGCGGTCAGAGCAATGCAGTTTCCGCTGCACGGTTTTCTTCTGATCCGGCACGGGAAGATCGCGGCGGAGGGGTATGCCGCACCGTTTGACCGGAACCGGAAGCACCGCATGTATTCGATCAGCAAGAGCTTTACCTCCGTTGCGGTCGGCATGATGGTGGGAGAGGGGAGACTTCACCTGGAGGACCGGGTGGCGGACTTTTTCCCGGAGTATCTTCCGCCGCACCCTTCTCCCTATACCATGAAGGCAACCGTGCGGGATCTGCTCCGGATGGCGACGCCGAATGAGGACAATGCCTACAAATGGGGAGATATGGATTTTATCCGGCCGTTTTTTGACAACGCAATGCCGAAGCATGAGCCGGGTACGGTCTTCCATTATGACACCAATGCGACGGTGATCCTGTGTGCGATCATCGAAAAGCTGACCGGCCGGAAGATGTTGGATTATATGCGGCCGGTGCTGGATGAAATCGGCTTTTCCAAAGATGCCTGGTGCATTCGGACGCCGGAAGGGCATTCCTGGACGGGAAGCGGCATTCTGTGCACACCGAGGGATCTGGCCCGTTTCGGGCTTCTCTGCCTGAACCGGGGAAACTGGAGAGGAAAGCAGCTGGTAGACCGGGATTACATGACGGCGGCGACCACAAGGCAGATCAGCACGACGGTGGCGGACAGCGGCTGGTTCCGGAACGGCTACGGATATCAGTTCTGGATGCTGCAGGATGGCGGCTTTGCCTGCCTGGGCATGGGCGGTCAGTTTGCCTTTATGATGCCGAAATATGACGCTGTTGTGGTGGCAACGGAAGATCTGCAGGCATTCAGCAATGCGGACGACGGTGTGCGGAGCGCCGTATTCCGGATGATGGAACAGGCAGCGGATGAACCTCTCCCGGAGAATCCGGAAGCCTTCCGGAAGCTTCAGTCGGATTTGAAGGAGATGGCGATTCCGCTTCCGGACGGGGCGGAGGCCAGCCCTCTGGCGGAGCGGATCTCCGGCAGCGTTTATGAACTGGAAGGGAATCTGTTTGGCTTTGAATGGATGAAATTTGACTTTGCAGAAGACAGGCTTGTGATGACCTATCGGAAGCCCTCCGGCGTGCATACGCTGACCTTCGGCATAAAAAAATATATCTCTCAGCCGTTCCCGGATGTCTATTCCGGAGAACAGCTGGAAAAGACAAAAAAGCATTATGAGTCAATTGCGGCGGCCGCGTGGGACAGTGAAAATACCCTCATCGGCATGATCTATTCCGTGGATGCGTATCTGGGGTCCATCAAGATGCAGCTTACGTTCCGGGAGGATGGGCTGACCGTGTTCTGGACCAAATTTGCAGAGAATTTCTTTGGTGATTACCGCGGGTATATCGCGGGGCATCGTACAGAAAAGGAGACAGTGAAATCATGAAAACGTATGCGCTGGTAGGGACCGGCTACCGTGGACTTTGGTCGTACTGTGAGCCGATCGTCAGGGAATATCCGGATGTGGCAAAACTGGTGGCGGTCTGTGACATCAACCGAAAGAGAGCCTGCCTGGTGGGAGAGTATCTGAAAACAGAGATTCCTGCCTATACGGACTTTGACCGGATGCTTGCAGAATGTCATCCGGATGTGGTCATTGTCACGACGAAGGACTGTTTCCATGAGCTGTACATCTGCAAGGCGCTGGAAGCCGGATGCGATGTGATTACCGAAAAACCCATGACGACGGACGACCAGATGTGCGCGCACATTCTGGAGACCGAACGGAGAACCGGCCATAAGGTTACGGTGACGTTCAACTGCCGTTTCATGGATTTTTATATCAAAATCAAGGAACTGCTGATGGAAGGGATTGTGGGGGATGTCCTGAGCGTTCACTATGAGTGGCTTCTGGATACCAGCCACGGGGCGGATTACTTCCGGCGCTGGCACTCCATCCGGGCCAATTCCGGGTCCCTCCTGATCCACAAGTCCACCCATCATTTTGACCTGGCCAACTGGTTCCTGGACGATGAGCCGGTCAAGGTCAATGCATTCGGGACGAGGCGTTTTTACGGTGACAATCGGAGACCTCACGGCGAGCGGTGCTGCACCTGCCCGTACAAAGACAGCTGTGAGTTTTATATCAATATCGATACCGAAGACGGCGGGCGCCTGAAGATGCTGTACAAGGACTGCGAAGACGAGGACGGATATCTGCGGGATCGCTGCCTGTTCTCGGATGTGATTGATATCGAAGACAGTGTTTCGGTCAATGTCCGCTACGCGAAGGGGGCCGTGATGAGCTATTCCCTGACCGCGCATTCTCCCTATGAGTGTATGAAGATCGTCTTCAACGGAACCAAAGGGCGTCTCGAGTGTGACACGGCCTTTGGAAAAGAGACGATGCGTTTTTACGATCGGGACGGGGAGTGCATTGATTTTGACCGGACGCGGGTGAAACACCGGCCCGGTGGCCATGGAGGCTCTGACCCGGCACTGCGGGATCATCTGTTCCGCGGCTATACCTCCGATCCGCTCCACCAGATGGCGGATACGAGGGCGGGCGCCATGTCGATCGGCATCGGCATCGCGGCCAACAAATCGATGAAGGAAGACCGGGCGGTCTATCTGAAGGAGTTTCTCGGAGCATTCTATCCGGAGATGAAGTGAGATATTGTGATAAGAACGACTGACGAGGAGGTCAGGAAAGGAGATCAGAGATGAAGATTATTATTTCCCAGACGGCGGATGACCTCGGGCGACGGGCTGCCGCGCAGGCCGCGGATGAAATCCGGGCAGCGATTGCAGAGAAAGGGAGCGCACGGATTGCTCTTTCCACCGGCGCGTCCCAGTTTGAAACCCTGCACTATCTGGTGAAGGAAGAGATTGACTGGAGCCGGGTGGAGATGTTCCATCTGGATGAGTACGTGGGGCTTCCGGTCACCCATCCGGCGAGTTTCCGGAAATACCTGAAAGAGCGCTTTGTTGATCTGACCGGGATCACGAAGGTCCATTTTGTCGACGGCACCGCAGAGGGGATTGCACGTCTGACAGAGGAAATCCGGAAGGCGCCCATTGATGTCGGACTGATCGGAATCGGACGGAATTCCCACATCGCGTTTAATGATCCGCCGGCGGATTTTGACACGAAGGATGCCTATCTGGTGGTAAATCTGGACCAGACATGCCGGAACCAGCAGGTGGCGGAGGGATGGTTTGCAAAGTTTGAGGATGTGCCGAAGCAGGCAGTCAGCATGAGCGTCTGGCAGATCATGCAGTGCCGGTCCATTATCTCCGCGGTTCCGCATGCGGAGAAAGCCTGGGCCGTGAAACAAACGCTGGAAAACGAGCTGACCAATCGGTATCCGGCCACCATGCTGAAAACGCATCCCAATTTCTCCCTGTATGTGGACGCAGATTCGTATGCGGACGTGACCCAAATTGTGACACTGGCGGGAGAAATGGTTGTGGAGGATGACCGCGGCAAAGAAAAGCCATAAAATGTAAGATCCGGCCGGGCCGTGGTCCATGGAGAATTTCCGGTGAAACTGCGGCCGCACGGAGCAGGAGAAAAATGGAGAAAGAAGTAACGTTTGCGCTCCTGGGGGCAGGAGGATACGGGGCCAACTACATTTCTGCGCTGCAAAAGCCGGAGAGACCGCAGGTTCGGCTGGCGGCTGTCGCCGATCCTGTGGTGCGGTTCTGTCCGCTCTGCCCGGTTTTTGAGAATGCAGAAGAGCTTTTTCATCATGTGCATCCGGATGCCGTCATCATCGCCTCCCCCATTCCCTTTCACGCGGAACAGGCCATTCAGGCATGTTCCCAGGGCTGCCATGTGATTCTGGAAAAGCCGCTGGCAGGCACCCCGGAGGACGGTGAGAGGATTCTGGAGGCCAGAGACCGGGCAGGAAAAGAACTGTCTGTGGACTTTCAGTGGTGTTATGCGGCATCCATGCGGCGTCTGAAGGCGGAGATTGATTCCGGAAGGCTTGGCCGTCCTGTCTCGATGAAAGCGATTGTTCTGTTTCCGAGAAACCGGCAGTACTTTCAAAAAAGCTGGGCGGGGAAAAAGAAAGACGCACAGGGTAGGGCCATTTATGACAGTGTTTTGAATAATGCTGCCGCCCATTATCTTCTGAATATGCTTTTTTTAACTGGAGAGCCACTGACACAAATCGAGGGTGCAACGTTCCGGGCCAATGAGATTGAGACCTATGACACGGTCGTACTGAAGGGAAAAAGCGGTGAGACGGATGTATTTCTGGCAGCCTCCCATGCGGCAGGAGCGGATTTTGCGCAGAGCCCGATGTTTGAATACCGCTTTGAGAACGCAATTGTCCGCTTTGGCGCCAGAGGGCAGGCAGGAAAAGTGGTGACGGCGGCGTTTTCCAATGGAGAGACAGAGGATTACGGACCGCTTCCCGGCGGATTCATGGAGAATCTCTGGAATATGACGGATGTGATCCGCGGGAAGGGAGAAGTGTACTGTACGGGGGAAACGGCCATGCTTCACGCAAAGGCCGTGGCGGATCTGAGAAAGGTAAATCCGGATCCCTGGATTTTTGACAGAAATGAACTCCGGGAAGAGAACGGAATGATTATGGTTCCCGGACTTGCCGACAGGCTCTGGCGATATTATGACACCATGTCCGTCCCGGAACAGGGAAAGACACGATCGTGATCCGGTTTGTGTATGCGGGTACAGGTGCCGGAAGGTTTTTGCGCTGCGTCGTATCTATCATGACAGGAAAGGGGAATGATTCCTATGCGAAAATGGGAAAACAAAACACGAAAGAAATCTCTGGTTGTCTTCCTGGCAGCTGCAATGGTCTTTGCAGGTTCCGCAGGAGGAATGACAGGTGTGCCGGCAGGAACGGTCTGGGGGGAAGAAACGGAGCCTGTCACCGGCAGCGAAAATACGGCGGATGTACCGGAAGAAACGGCCGCGGAAACCCTTCCGGCCGGGACAGCCCAGGCGCCGGCAGCAGCGGAAAGCTCTCCTGGAACCGGGGAAGGAAATGCCCCGCAGAGTCTCGAAACCACAGGGGGAGCGTCTGCAGCAGATGAGATCGCAGGTACGGAATCTGTTTTGACGGCAGAACCCGAAACAGAAAGAGCCGGGACCGGAGAAGCTGCTGCCGGAGAAGAACTCACAACAGAAGGCGGGACAGAATTCGAAGAAAATAGTACGCAAGAATCCGGGACGGAAGAAACGGATGAAGAATCTGCTCAGGCAAAGAACGGCACCCTTTCGGAGAATCATGATGACGCTGTGACCGTCAGGGCTGCCTATACGGCAGATTCCATTGACGCATCGGCTGTGATCACTGAAGCGGTCTGGGGAGAACCTGCGATCCGCATCGACAAGGATTCGAATAACACGAGCCTTTACAGCTATAACGGAGGAACGGCGGAAGACACTTATGCGGATCTGTATTTCCTCTGGGATCATACGTATCTGTATATCGGAATGGTCAGCCCGGACAGCGATGTCGCCGGAAATGATGATTCCTGGGCTGGGGACGGGATCCAGTTCAACCTGATGTTCAATACGGTGACGCAGGGTGTCTATTTCACCTTCGGCGCGGACGGCGTGACGCTGACGCAGGGAGATGCGATCGCAAACTATGCCAAGAACCTTTCTTACAATAACGGAAATATCTATGCGTCCATTGCGGTCCCGTTCGCGGATCTCGGACTGGCTTCCGCAGACATTGCCAATGGAACGAGTATCGGAATCAATCTGCTGCGCGTCAGCGGGACGTCCGATGTCTCCTATGCCGGGTGGCTGGCCTGGGGAGCGTTCTTCGGGGAAGGAAACGAATACAATCCGGACTGCTATGCGGCGAATGTGATTGTCCTGTCGGACGAGATGATGGACAACCGGACCGTGGCAGACGCATTGTACGCGCCGTCGGGGCTTGACGCGTCCAGCCCGCTGACGGAAGCCATGTGGGGTTCGCCCTCGATTCGCATCGACAAATCTTCCAACAATACGTCCCTGTACAATTACAACGGGACGGCGGAAGACACTTACGCGGATCTGTATTTCCGCTGGGACAGGCAGAACTTGTATATCGGGATGGCAAGCCCGGATACGGCCATTTACGGACACAGTGACGCGTGGGCAGGGGACGGAATCCAGTTTAATCTGATCTATGGTACAACCACGCTGGGCGTCTACTTTACGTTCGGGGAGGACGGGGTCACGCTGACGCAGGGAGATGCGATCGCCAGCTATGCGAAAAATCTGTCTGCAAAAGATGGAATCCTTTATGCGTCCATCGCGGTGCCCTTCTCGGACATCGGGCTTGCTTCCGCGGACCTGGTCAGCGGAACGGAAATCGGCATCAACCTGCTCCGCATCAGCGGGACGGCGGATGCCGCCTATGCCGGGTGGCTGGCCTGGGGAGCGTTCTTCGGGGAAAACCATGAATACAACCCCGGCTGCTATGTCACGAACGCGATCCGGCTGTCCGGAGAGACGATCGATAACGGAACCGCCGTCAAAGCTCCCTATATTCCTTCCGGCCTGGATGTGACACAGGACATCACTGAAAAAATGTGGGGGATGTCTGCCATCCGCATTGACAAGAATTCGAATAACACGTCCCTCTACAATTATGAGGGCGGGGTGGCGGAAGACACCTGGGCGGATCTGTATTTTGCCTGGGACAGGGAGTACCTCTATATTGGAATGGCAAGCCCGGATTCGGCAGTCTATGGCCACAGCGATGCCTGGGCGGGGGACGGAATCCAGTTCAACCTGATGTATGATACGACAACCCTCGGCGTCTATTTCACATTCGATGCAGACGGGGTGTCTCTGACACAGGGAGATGCGATCCGCAGTTATGCAAAGAATCTCTCGGATACGGACGGGATTCTCTACGCCTCCATTGCGGTTCCCGTGAAAGACATCGGGCTGGCTCCGGCGGATCTGCAGGAGGGAACGCAGATCGATATCAATCTGCTGCGGATCAGCGGGACGGCCGACAAGGCATACGCCGGATGGCTGGCCTGGGGAGCCTTCTTCGGGGCAAATGCCGAGTACAACCCCGCGTGCTATGCAGCCAATACCATCATCCTCTCGGAGGATGTGCTGGATAACGGCACCGCTGTCAAAGCCACAAAGCTGACAGAAAAACTGGATGCTTCCCGGCAGCTCAAGGCAAAGAACTGGGGGGAGCCGACCATCCGGATCAACAGGGATTCCAACAATACGGCGCTTACCAATTACAACGGCGGGACCGCGGAGGACACTTATGCGGATCTGTATTTCCGCTGGGATGACGAAAAACTCTATATCGGCATGGTGAGCCCGGATGAAGACATTGCGGGCCATCACGATGCCTGGGCCGGAGACGGGATCCAGATGAACCTGATCTATGGGACGACGACCACCGGCGTTTACTTTACGTTTGACGAGGATGGCGTCAGCCTGACCCAGGGAGATGCCATCAAAGAGTATGACAAGAGCCTTACCAGCGCGGACGGTCTTCTGTATGCTTCCATTGCCGTCCCCTTTACGGACATGGGGCTGGCGCAGGCTGATATCACAGACGGGACAGAAATTCAGGTGAACCTTCTGCGCATCAGCGGAACCACGGGTTACCCCTATGCCGGCTGGCTCTCCTGGGGTGCCTTCTTCGGCGTCGGACATGAATATAACGAAGGCTGCTATACCACCAATGTGATTATTCTGTCGGATGAGAATGCAGACCAGAAAAAGGATACCTTTGCGGGGTCCCTGGTCAATATCCCGCTGCAGGAGGGAAGGCCCTTTGACGGCGATGCGGAAAGCCTGACCGGCGGAAACAGGATGGTCAGCACGGCAGACGGCATCTATATGGTTTATCAGAGCAGAAGCAAGGTGCTGACCAGTGCAGGGAATCCCGGCAGGTACATGGTGAACGAATTTGCCCTTCACAGACTGGGCAATGACACGGCGGAGGAACTCTGGTACGGATACGTCTATCAGGATGATGTGGATCTGGCCGCAGATTCCCGGGGAACCGTCTATGTGACGGGCGGCACGGATATCCGAACCCTGCACAGCATGTCTTCCCGGTATGATTATTCTTCGGAAACCGGTTATGCGGTTCTCAATGTCTGGGCATATGACGGCGAGGGAACGCTGAACGGATATGCGAAACATATCCCGTTTGTCAACCAGAGTACGGAAATTTATACCTACCTGACCTCGTCGATCGACAGCAGTGATAATCTTCTGCTGTATTTTGCCTCCGACAGCGGAAGCGTGGAGATTTTCACATTCCAGACAGCGTCTCGGACATGGTCCTCGGATGTGAAGTGCTGGAATCTGGCGGCGCCGCCTCTGGCACAGAAAGCGCTGGTAAGCGGAGAACCTGTGCTGGTTTACAGTTCCGCGGCAGGGCTCTCCTGGGCATCCGATTCCGGAGATATCCTGCTGCAGGCAGGAGCATCACTGCTGGACGCCCTGAAAGAGGAGGACGGATCCGTCCGGATTCTGTATCAGGCAGGAGACAAAGTCTGCGAAATGACGGTCCGTTCCGACAGTATCCTTTCAGACGAAGAGACAGAAATTTCCTCCGGGAGCGGTGTCTCCATGACTTATGTGGGGGATGAACTGATTACGGCGGCCATTCGCCCGGGCGAAGCCGCATCGGTGGAGATCTATGAGGGAACCGGTGCGCACCGCACGCTGGAGGATACCGTGGAACTGGACAATGTCGTTGAGATGGCGGAGGGTGCGGGCCCGATGCTTCTGAGCCCGAACAACGGCTCCGGATATGAAGACACTCTGGTTCTGGCTTTTGGCGGAAAGAGAGTCAATGCCCTCAGCTGGTATTACTGCGAGCTGGAGCCGGGTACCGAAGAGACAGAGGGGGTGGATTCCGATGGCTCTGCCGCTGATGGAATTGCCGCAGTGAGCCTGACCGCAGACGGAATGACCGGTTCGGAATAACGCGTACGCAGAAAGGAGAAAAGCAGTGATCAAAAGACAGCTTTTAACAGGAATATTAGCGGTATCGATGCTGATATCCGTCTGCGCCATCGGAATACAGTCCCATGCAGTTCTGGCAGATTCGCAGTCTGCCACTGTCCAGACTTATACGGAGGCAGCATTTGGAGCGGTTCAGTCACTGGCCGCGTCCGGTGTAAAGGCCGGTACCAATTCCGGACACGGAAACCATCAGACCCGCGTGGTTCACACGTCTTACGGGGATTATGCTGCTTATATCACAGATTCCTATGAAGACGGGAATTCCGGAAAGCCGATGGACGAGTGGTCGCTGATCCAAATCGACGCTGCGGGTGGAACGTCGTCTGTCATCTATCAGGACTTCAAAGCCCAGGAATCCAGCCAGGTATCGCTCCTGGTGGACCGGAATGAGAATGTCTGGGCAGTGACCTGCGGTTCGAATTACTGGCAGAACACGTTCAACGGGAGAGCGGAGAGCGTTGATGTCTGCGCTTATTGTCTGACGGCAGGTACCGACGACGTGACACAGTATCAGGCGGTGATCAGTTCCGGCGGGCCCGCGGACGGTTATGGGTATTCCTCTCCGTTCTATGATGCGGCGGCGAACAAAATCTATGTGTTCTTTGCCAGCGGAAATTACCCGGTCGGGCATCTCAACTGGGTGGTGTTCGATCTGAATACCAACACGTTTGAAAATCAGATTCACAGTGTTCAGACCAGCGGCCGCTACTGCTATATGTACGGATATCCGACCGGGAACGGGGGAATGCTGATTTATGCGGAAGGCGACGACGGTGTGACCAATGTCGGATATCCGGAAATCGGGAACAACAACGGCCTGACGGCGGAAGATCTGGCGTCCTTCAGCCGCTGGAGTGCCGACTGGGTCTGGGATCGTCTGGATCTGTTCTATGTGCCGGATGTGGAATCCTCCGGAGGTGCGGTGACCTACTCCGCGGTGGCCCCCGATTACAGCCGGGTCACGGGAGATCAGGCATACCGGTATTCTCTCGAAGGAAGAAAGACGAATGCATACCCGACCGCAATGAACAACAACGGCGGTGATGTGCTTCTCAGTACAGACAGGACAAAACTCTATGTAACCTATCGCAAGTCCTTTGGCCTGGACGCGTATGACCGGTCCTTAACCGAGGCAGCCTGGTATTTCTCCGTGTGGGATATCAGCAGTCCGGGAGGCGCTGTAAAGATCTATGACGAACCGATCAAAATCAACGGGACCGTGATGGATGATGTGGCGACAGCGCTGTTGCATAATTTCCGCCTGTATCAGGATCCGATGGGAAATGTGTATCTGATCGAAAACGCGGATCAGGCAACCGAAAAGCGCGGTGACGGCTCGGTCCGCACGGGCTATGATTCGACGCTGACCATCCGGCTGGGTGTTCCGGTCGGAGACAGCTGGAATTTTGACACAGTTGTCGGCAGGACTGCGCTTCCAGGCGCAGAGGCACTGATCAATATCTCCAGCAGCCGGGGAAATGTCCTTGACAACGGCCATACCATTGATATCCTGTACAAGGATGTCTATACCGATGATTATCAGTTCCTGCAGGCGGAACTGATGAATCCGCAGATGGTGAGCGTCACCGTGGGAGATGAGCCGGCAACGGAGACGGAGCCGGCAACGGAGACGGAGCCGGCAACGGAGAC
>OMZJ01000155.1 GCA_900315495.1 uncultured Lachnospiraceae bacterium | reverse complement strand
TCATCCTGTGCCGGATGATCCTGCACCGACATATCTTCCTCCGGCGATTCGCCGTCTTCTTCCGGCTGTTCCGGCTCACCGCCTTCCGCCGATTCCTTCTTTTTCCCGAGTCCCGCCCGCAGAGAAGGGAACAGCAGCAGGAGGATCATTCCTCCTATCACCGCCAGCCCCGCCAGAATCAGCCGAAATACCGGGCTTGAATTCCGATGATGATTTCTGCTCATTGCATGCCCCTCCCCCTGTGATGATATACTGCAACATTGTTTTACGGCGCGTATTTCATGCCTGTCCGCATGGAATTCCATGGCTCAGGCTGTCTGATTCGATGCCCCGCAGATTTGCAGGCTTTCCGCACTTGTGATCTGTTCTTTTTGATTTTCTGTGTTTTTGATTTTCTGCGTCTTTCAGATTCATGACAGGCAGCCATCTTGTCTGCCGACAGCACGCCTGTGCGAAAGGCCGCACGTTACAGGGTGATGTCCTTCTGCGTGTCTTCGTCCATTGTGAAGATGCGGAATTTTCCGGTGGCCAGCTCTGCGTGAAGGTTGGCGCGGACGTTTCCGTTCGTCCAGCAGCAGTCCAGGGTGTCGGGCGACCCGTCCTGCACCTGGAAGGTCCCGTCAAAGGCTGGGCAGCTGTTGCGAAACTCCATCAGCCGGAGCAGCTTCTTTACCACCGGCCTCTCTGCCTCCTGCCGGACCTCCTCCACCGTATAGCCATGGCGGTTGATATCTCTGCCCTGACCCGTCTTTTGCAGGAAGTCGAGATCATTCGGCCCAGCGAGCATTCCCTGATAGTATACCATGGGAATTCCCGGCGTGAAGAACTGGATGGCCCGCGCGCAGAGATATTTCTGGTCGTCCTCCCCCAGCGCCGAATAATAGGAGCAGTTTACCTGATAGGCGTCAAACAGGGTCTGCGAAGATTTCGTGCTGATCTTCCGGGAGACCGGACTGACGGCAAAGACGCGGTCCAGTGTCTTCTGGATCTCGGCGTCCGGCATCAGGTGATAGGCGTCCATGACGCCGATGCCGTCGTGAGTGTCCAGGGTCGTGAACTGGTCCCGCGGGCAGATCTTCATCCAGTTGCGAAGATAGGTGGCGTCGCCGAAGTACAGCGCCTGCAGCACCAGAAGCGGCAGCGCAAAATCATAGGTCCGGTATCCCCGGGAGGCGACCTTCAGCTGGGTGAAGTAAGTCTCATGAATCTCCGGCAGGATATCGGTGCCCGTGTCCTTCAGATTCTCGCGGCACTCCCCGAGAAGGTCCCAGAGATCCGGCTCGATGCAGAAGCAGGAGGTGCCGGGCTTCTTGGTCGCGTAGCCGATTGCGTCCAGTCGGATCAGCGCCGCGCCGTGCCCGGAAAGGTTCCGGAGGTTCCTGCGCACCATGGCCTGCACTTCCGGGTCGGAAAGGTTCAGGTCAATCTGCTCGTCCGAGAACGTGCTCCAGACCTTCTTCTCCGTTCCGTCCGCGAAATGTGCCGTGCACATCGGCCCGCCAGGCTTTCGGACGTACATCTTCGCCAGATCCTCCTCCGTCGGCGCCCCGCCCGGCCAGAAATCTTCCATCCGGATGAAAAAATTCCGGTAAACGGACCGGTCGCCCTTTTCCAGGTAATCGAGATATTCCGGGCTGTGGGCGGAGACGTGGTTGATCATGTAATCAGCCATCAGGTAATACCGGGCGGAAATCCGGTCCAGATCCTCCCAGGTGCCGAATTCCGGGCTGATCCGGTCGTAGGTCACCACCGCAAACCCGCGGTCCGCCGTGGAGGGAAAGAACGGAAGAATGTGAATTCCGCCGACCGCGTCCTTCACCACATCCCGGAGAACCTCATTCAGTTCTGCCAGATTCCTCCCCAGCGAGTCCGCATAGGTGATCAGCATGATTTTATTGGAAAGCTTCTGTGCCATTTATCTGTCTGTCCTCCTGTGTTCAGGACTGCTGCTGCGCTTCTTCCGGCAGCGTCAGGTCCAGGATTTTTCTCTCGCCGCCGTCCGAACTCTCGACGGTGAATTCCCCGGTGCGCAGATCCGCATGCAGGGAAGCCGTGGAGATGCCGCTGGTCCACTGGCAGTCGATGGTCCATGGATTGCTGTCCTCCACGGTGAAGTTGCCGTTGAATGCCGGCGTGCTGTTCCGGAATTGCATCAGCCGCAGCAGACGGCGGACCACCGGTTTCTGCAGCTCGCGCTCCGCCTGCTCTGCCAGGAAATAGCTCCGGTTGATGTCCCGCGGCTTCCGCGTGCGCCCCAGCAGATCGTAATCATTGGTGGCCGCCAGAAGTCCCATGTAATAGACCGCCGGGATCCCTGGCGTGAAGAACTGGATGGCCCGCGCGCAGAGGTATTTCTGATCGTCCTCGCCGAGTGCGGAGTAGAACGTGCAGTTGACCTGATGGACCGCATAATAGGTCCCTTTATCCGCGCGCATTTCCTCCGTGACCGGGCTGACCGCATACAGCTTCTGCAGGGTCCGCTCCAGTTCCGCATCCGGGAGGAGATGCCGGACGTCTCCGATGCCGATTCCGTCGTGGGTATCCAGCACGGTGAACTGATTCCGTGGGCACATCTTCATCCAGTTGCGCAGATACAGCGCATCCCCGAAATAAAGCGCCTGCAGCACCAGAAGCGGCAGCGCGGACCCGCAGGTGCGGTATCCCCTTTCTGAGAGACGGATCTGGTTGAAATAGGAGCCATGCACATCCGGCAGAATCTCCGTGCCCGTGTCTTTCAGGTCCCCGGCGTATTCTGCAAGCAGGTTCCAGATCTCCGGCTCAACGAAATAACAGTCGGTCCCCGCCTTCTTGACCGCATAGCCCAGCGCGTCCAGACGGATCACGGACGCCCCGTGTTCGGAAAGTTTCCGGAGGTTGCCGCGGTGAAAGGCCCTGACGCCCGGATCCTGCACATTCAGGTCGATCATCTCCCCGCCGAAGGTGCTCCAGACTTCCTCCATGCTTCCGTCCGCACGCGCGATTTTCTGAATGGGTCCGCCCTCTCTGCGGTTTGCGATCCGTTCCAGATCCGCCGCCCGGTTTTTCCCCTCCGGCCAGACATCTGACGGCCGGAGGAAGAAGCCATCGTACGGAGAGTTCTTCCCGTTTTTCAGGACATCCAGAAACTCCGGGCTGTGGGCGGAGAGCTGATTGACCTCATAATCGACGGAGAGATAGTATTTTTCCGCGAGATTTTCAATGTCCTCCCAGCTTCCGAAGGCAGAATCCACCTCATAGTTTAACGGCGCGAACCCCTTGTCCGCGGAAGACGGATAAAACGGCAGAATATGGATTCCCCCGATTGCATCCTTAACACAGTCATCGAGCACCGCCGCCAGCTCCTTCAGGTTGATTCCGAGGGAGTCCGCATAGGTGATCAGCATAATACAGTTGGAAAGTTTTTTCGGCATACGCAATGCTCCTCTGTCTTGCTGCAGTCTAGCCGTACCGGACCGCTGTCTTTCTCTCCGGCGGGATCTCTCTGACCGCGATCCTTTGTTCCAGATCCGATTAAATTATATCACACCCCTTCCGCATTCTCATCCACCGGAAGGGCAAACTTTATCTCCGGAAATAGTCAAAAGTGATGCCCAACACTTGACGCTGAAAGCATCCGAAAGTGGGAAAAGCCGCAGGGAAAAAGGGATTTTTCCCTGCATGCCTTCAGAGAACCCGAAAGAGAATCGGAAAATGTATAAAAAATCTCCTTCTCCGCACGCCCTGAAAAAAGGGAATGCAAAAAAGGAGTCTGATAAAGCCGAAAAAACTTGAACAGAACACAGCCCGCCGCAGAGACAGCGAAACTTCATCGCAGAACTCCCGCGGCAGAAGCCGCGGGAGTTCTGCGATGAATACAGAAAACTCTGAAACATTGATACGGAGAGCTTTGTCTTTCACCGAGAATGAATGTCAGAGCACAGAGACTTCGATGCGGGGAGCTCCGTCTTTCACCGCGGTCAGGGTGAGACTATGCACGGCGCAGAGACGGTTCTGCGGGATATCGGTGATGTGTGTGCAGCAGCTGTTGTCCCAGGATGCTTCAATGATTCCGCGGTCGTACAGGAGATTCACGCTGCGGGTCTGTCCGACCGGTATGATTTTTCCCGCTCCGCGGTAATAGAACAGCATCGATCCGGTATCCGGAAGGTAGCGGATCATCAGCAGTACCTCCCCGGTTTCATCTTTCATCTGAAGGTCAAAGCTGCCCTCCAGCGCAAAATCCAGGGAAAGCACCTGATCCGGCACCGTCAGCGAAGGAGAATCCGCCGAGACGGTTCCCAGAGGCTTCAGCTGGCTTGTCACTTCCTCCGGCAGGTCCATCTTCAGGGTATACATCCGGCTGACGCCGCCCAGATGCGGATCCGGGATTTCTCCGCAGACCAGCGAGAGCTCCCGCGGAATCGACATGACGCCGGTGGACTTTGCCGCGACATTCTCGGTCCGCACCCAGGCCGTCTGCAGGATACGGCCCTTCGGATCATCGGACCAGGTCTGTGCGGCATAGGGGATGGCCATCTTCCCGTCGGTATAAGCGTAGCGCGGGAACTGCTCCGGCGTGAACTGATATCCGTCAAAGCTTCCGACAAAGTAGGAGCTGTCGCCGTTCCAGAAAACCCACTTGCTCTCTCCGGTCGGCTTTCCCTCCATGTTACGGACCGGCAGGCAGAACAGATCCGGGCACTCATAGCCTCCCTGCAGCGTCAGCCGCTGGGACATGGTAAAATGCCGCATATCCTCCGAGCGGTAGATCGCGAAATCATTTTTCTCCACCCAGATCACCAAAATGTACGCATGGGTGGGTTCATGATAAAAGACAGCCGGATCGCGGTTCTCCCAGGCGGGCGCCTCCAGAACCTTCTCCCCGGTTTTTGTGATCGTGCGGCCGCCGTCCAGGCTGTAGGCCCAGAGGATCTCGTAGCCCCGGTTCCGGCTGAGCTCTGTCATGTGGCCCGCCGCCGTATAATAGTAGATGATCGCGCTCTTCGGGAGCCCCAGCATGCCCCTGGTATTCATCAGCGCGCAGCCGGAATACATCATGCCGGTCTCATCCGGCTCCATCGCCATGGGAAGATCCTGCCAGTGCAGCAGATCCGTGGAAACCGCATGCCCCCAGTGCATATCGTTCCACACATATCCGCCCGGATTGTGCTGATAGTACAGTTCATACTGCCCGTCATGATAAACCAGACCGTTCGGATCGTTGATCCATCCGGTTTTTGACGCGAAATGCAGAAACGGTGTAACCCTCTCCATCAATTTTCATTCCTCCTCATTCGCGGAATGGCCGCAGCGCTGCAGGCAGACACCCTTGACCGAAACATGCCGCCGCAGAACGCGGCGGCATGCTCTGTCGTTAACTTCTGCCGAAGATCCTCGGCCGTGTGCCGGTATTATAGCACACTCCGTAAGAGACCGGAATCCCGGCTGATCAATCATCTGTCGGAATCTGACAGTCATCTCCCGGAATTCATCCGTCACCGACCGAAATCAGGCTGCTTTCAACAGTCTGTCAGCGGGACTCATTTGCTGCTTCTGTCGACGGCATCCTGGTAGATGCTGACGAGCTCGTCGACACCGGCTGCGTTCAGCTCATCCAGATATGCCTGCCAGTTGTCGTCCGTCACACCGGTCTGTACCCAGACGTTGATGTAGCGGTCTACGATATCAGAGATCGGCGGCTGAATCTGTGCCAGTCTGGACAGCTCATCGGTGGTCATCAGGACACGCGGAATGGTTTCATACTCATTCATGATGTCCTCTTTGCCGTTGGTGTACTGGTTCTCCAGAAGCTGTACTGCGTCGAAGGTATATCCGCAGACAGTGTCATAATACTCGTTCAGAACGATCATGGAGCCACGGCAGGTCGTGGAGTTGACACGTGCCTCGCCGAAGGTCTGATACTCGGAAATCGGAGAATAGTGGCCGTTTCCGTCGGTCGGGGTTCTGAGCACGCCGTCATCGTCGACTTCATAGTTGTATCCGATGGCGCCCCAGTTGGACTGTACGGAGATGGCCGGATCGCCGACCATGTAATCCACGAATCTCGCAACGACATGCGGGAACTCGCAGTCCATCGTGATGGCGGTATCTGAGGAATCCTGCAGCTCAGAATAGTTGTTCTCGAATCCGGTATATCCGTCCTCACCCTTCAGGCGCGGGAGAGCGACATACTGATCGTGCACATCGATGTCGGTGATTTCCTGGTCGGTCCAGGTTCCGAAGGAGCCGATCCGTGCGACATTTTCCTTGACCAGGGAGTTCTGGTACGCTGCACTCGAATCCGCTTCGAAGGAGCCGTTCCAGATCAGGTTCTCATTGTAGAGCATGTTGAAGAACTCAGCCGTCTTGCGGAATGCCTCATCCATGGCGGTGAAGGTGACCTTGCCATCGACCAGGCGGAGGTGATCTGCATACTCATTGCCGCCGCAGTAGGAATCCGCGCAGCCGAACGCGCCGGTGAAGCGATAGAACATGTTGTAGGAACCGAAGGTATCGTTGGCGCCGAACCAGGTCGCCATCGGAATCTCATCCGCCTCGCCGTTGCCGTTGAGGTCGCCGCCATCGCGGAATGCTTTCAGGCAGTCAACCCACTCGTCCACAGTGGTCGGAACATCCTTGCCGACCGCGTCCAGCCAGGTCTTGTTGATCAGCCACGGTCCCGGTGTAAGGACAAGTCCCTTCATCTCCTCGACATACGGGAATCCGTAGGTATGGCCGTCCGGTGCCGTGATCTCCATCTGGTAGGTCGGATGATCGTCCAGAATCTTCTTCAGATTCGGCATATAGTTGGCAATCAGATTCTCCGTCGGCAGGAAGATCTCCTGATCCGCATACTGTACGACGATGTTTCCGGACTTGCCGTCGCCGAAGTTCCAGAAAACATCCGGCAGTTCCTCGCCGGAAGCCAGCATCAGGTTGATCTTTTCCTGCGCGCCCTCCGAAGGAATCGGCTGCCAGTCAAATTCGACGCCCGTGTCCTCAAACCACTTCTGGCACATCGCCAGGTCACCGACCGGGACGACACGGTCTGCGGAGTTGACGATCAGAGCCGAAATCTTGCCGTACTTCTCCTCGAATGCCTCGGGATCCGTGATAATCGGGAGCGTTCCGTCCAGATTGATCAGGCCGGCGTCCAGCGCCTCCTGCTCCTGGTCCGTGAGATCATCCATCGGAGCCTCTGATGCGGTCTCATCGGCGTAGACAGCTGCCGACAGCATGGATGCTGTCATGACAGCGGTCAGAACCACGGCAAATGCTTTCTTTCTCATAGTTGCCTCCTTCTCTGGCGGCCCAGATCCGGGCCGCATGGTTATGCGGTAAACGACGGCCGCGGCTTACCCCTTGACCGCGCCGATCGTAACGCCCTTGGCAAAGTACTTCTGGACGAACGGGTAGAAAATCAGAAGCGGTACAGCGGCGACGACAACGATGCAGTACTTGAGCTGCTCGGCCAGTTTCTGCTTTGTGATCATGGCATCGCCGGAGGAGCCCATCTGGTTTGCCTGATTCATCAGGACCAGGTTACGAAGTACCACCTGCAGCGGCATCTTGTTGTCGTCCTGCAGATACATCAGCGCATTGAAAAACTGATTCCACATGGCAGTGGCGTAGAACAGTGCCATGACGGCGATGATCGTTGTGGAAATCGGGATGGCGATCTTAAAGAAGAAACCGAAATCCGAGCATCCGTCGATTTTGGATGCCTCCAGCAGCTCACCCGGAATGCTGGACTCGAAGAACGAGCGGGTCACGATCAGGTTGTAGGGAGAGACGGCAACCGGAAGCACCATCGCCCAGATCGAGTTATAGATTCCAAGCTTGCGGATGGTCAGATACAGCGGAATAATGCCGCCGCTGAAAAACATCGTGAACGTGAAGACAAAGATCAGGGCGCGTCTTCCCGGCATGTCCTTCCTGGACAATGCGTAGCCGGCGGGAATCGTCGCCGCGATGGAGATTGCCGTCCCGACCAGTGTGTAGATAATTGTATTCTTGTAGGAATTCCACAGCGGCGTGTAGGCGAAGGTCGTCTTGTAGCCGCCCAGGAACACTTTCTCCGGATACAGCAGAGGCTTACCGGTATTGACGATCACCGGATCGGTAAACGAGGCAATGATAACGTAGTAAAGCGGATAGACCAGTATGATGCAGATGACGATCATCAGGATCGTGTTGAAGATCAGGAAAGACCGGTCGCCCGCGCTCTTCTTCACTTTTTTGGTATTCGCAGACTGTTCCCTACTCATTTCATTCTCCTTCCCGGCCATCAGAAGATGCTGATGTCGCTGGCTTTCTTCGCGATGATGTTGGCAATAATCAGAATGATGAAGTTCACGACCGAATTGAACAGGCCGACGGCGGTTGCAAAGCTGTACTGCGCTGTCTGCAGACCAACCTTGTACACGTAGGTGGAAATCAGCTCACTGACAACCGTGTTGGATCCGTTCTGCATCAGGTAGGCTTTCTCATATCCGACGTTCATGATATTGCCAATCTGGAGAATCAGCATCAGGATGACGGTGGGCATGATCATCGGAATATCGATGTACCGGATCAGCTGCCACCGGTTTGCGCCGTCCACCCGGGCTGCCTCATAGTATTCGGGGCTGATACCCGTCAGGGTCGCGATGTAGATGACCGCATTGAAGCCCATGGACTGCCAGATGTTCGATGAAATGTAAAGGAAGCGGAACCATTGCGGCAGGGAAGTGAAATAGACCGTTTTCCCTCCCATGGACATAATGATGTTGTTGATGACGCCGTTCGCCGAGAAAAAGACAGTGATGATACTGACTACGACGACGTTGGACATGAAGTACGGGGCGTAACTGATCGTCTGAATCAGCTTGCGCGCTCGGATATTCTGGATCTGGTTCAGAAGCAGCGCAAAAATGACCGGGATCGGGAATGCAAAGACAATGCTCTCCAGGCTGATGACGATCGTATTGCGGATAGCGTTGATCGCAATGCTTGTGCTGAAGAACTGCTGGAAATACTTGCCGATCGGGTTCGCCCACGGGCTGTTCAGAATGCCGACGCGGATCTTGTAATCCTTGAAGGCAATGATCAAGCCGTACATCGGATAATACGCAAATACAGCTGCCCACACGAGTGCCGGAATCAGCAGTACATACAGCTGCCACGAGTGCAGGACCTTCCGGAGTCCGGCGTGCCCGGATCCCGGGCGTTTAACAGATGGTTTTCTGGCTGCGGCTTTGCTCATTCAAAATGCCCCCTCCCTGATGCCCGTGCAGCGGCCGCTTTCGGCCGTGCTTTCCGGGACCGCACACTTTGTCCGGAAAAACGCTTTTGCTGTACTGCGGATACAGCCGCCTTTCCTTGAAAGCATGCTGCCGCCGGATCTGCGGATTCCGGCAGCGCCTGCCCTGCAGTTCGTTCGCAGGGCTTTCTAGTACTAAAAGTATAGGTAGATTGGACTTATTTGTCAATAGATTTTGCACAGCTACTTTCCGTTATCATGAGGTTAAATTGATCAATTTGACATATTCATTCCGGTTTATATTTATTATAATATTTCTATATCTCTGATTGCATTCCGGCATAGCTGCCATATTACACAATGTTGACTGCTTTTATGGTCAAAGCATCTTTATTCTTGCATGTTCATGTTGCTTTATAATGTATATTTTATGTTGTGCATATTTTCTATGCAATTTCCGTTCTTGAACGATCCGGCGGATCATGTTAGGATAGAAAAATCCTCATGGGCAGGAAAAATACCTGCAGAAAGTACAAGCACACACTGCAGTAAACGACTGCGGGAACGGCTGAACGCACCGCTGGAAATGTCCGCGGGAAGCGGCTGAACGCACCGCTGAATATGTCTGCGGAAAGGATCTGTCATGTGCTGCAGCAGCGGCTTGGGAGAAAGGAATCGGAGTGCAAAAGCATGCATAAAAATCTGCGCAGTTTACTCACCCGGGAGGCCGTCTTCCGCCTCACCGTGATGTTCATCGGCAATGTGATTGTCGGCCTCGGTATCGCTGTCTTTCGCTATTCCCGAATGGGCAATGATCCGTTCACCGGCGTCAACCTGGCCGTGTCGGCACGCACGGGCATTCCGTTCCAGGTCTTCCAGATTCTGATCAATCTGTGCTACTTTGCGATTCAGCTCACCAGGGGTCGGAAGCTGATCGGGCCTGGAACCATCGTCAATGCCTTTCTCCTCGGCACATTTGTCGATTTCTTCTACTGGATTCTGTCCGCACGATTCGGAAAGCTCACCGCGCTTCCCGTACAGTTCGTGTGCGTGCTGGTCGGAATGGTCATTACAAGTTTCGGGCTTTCCCTCTACCAGAGGTCCGATACCGGCGTGGCGCCTTACGATTCTCTGGCTCTCATGCTGGACCGGGATCTCCCGAAGGTTCCCTATTTCTGGTGCCGGATGTTCACGGACGGGCTCTGCGCGCTGGTCTGTTTTCTGGCAGGTGGAATCATCGGTCCGGGAACTCTCGTCTCGGCCTTCGGGTTCGGCCCGGTGATCCACTTTTTTGACCGCCATTTCTCGGAAAAGCTGTTTGCGAAGCACTGCCCGCAGAAAACGGTCAGGAAGGGATGAGGAAAACATTCTTTCGCGAAGGTCAGGAAGTCGGATTCCTGAAAAAGCAGGCAGACAAAGACAGGCAGAGCAGCGGCACTTCCTGGTACCGCGGCCCTGCCTGTCTACTGCCCTGCTGAGCTGCCTGGCTTAAAATCTGTCCGTATGTAACCGCATTCCCGCAGGAAAACGCAGAGGCAGAATCAGTTTCCGACTCTGTTCTCTACCTTTCCGCAGGTCAGATAATGCTGTACATAGGCTTTAAGGTTGTTTCCGAAGGCCGCCCGCAGATCTGCATAGCGGTCCCGATAGGCAGTCACGGAGAAACTGGCGCATGCCTGGCGTCCCTCCGCAATGCCGCACGTCACGAAGTGCTTCAGTGCTGCCTCGTAGTCTGTCCCGAACGCGGCCGCAAGATCTGAATAATGGTTCAGGTACCACACTGCGTCAAACACATCTGCGTAGTCGGTTCCCTCGGAAACCGTCGGATACGTCACTGCCGGCTTCTCTTCCTCCAGAAGTTCCGCGCCGGTGCGTCCCTCGGCTTTTCCGTAGGTCAGGTAGTGATCGATGTAGGCCGCGTTATTGTTCCCGAAGACTGCCCGCAGATCCGCGTAGTTTTTCTTGTAGATCGTGACATCGAAATCCGCGCATCCCTGACGGCCTTCCGCGATGCCGCACGTCACGAAGTGTTTCAGCGCCGCCTCGTAGTCTGTCCCGAACGCGGCCGCAAGATCTGAATAATGGTTCAGGTACCACACTGCGTCAAACACATCTGCGTAGTCGGTTCCCTCGGAAACCGTCGGATACGTCACTGCCGGCTTCTCTTCCTCCAGAAGTTCCGCGCCGGTGCGTCCCTCGGCTTTTCCGTAGGTCAGGTAGTGATCGATGTAGGCCGCGTTATTGTTCCCGAAGACTGCCCGCAGATCCGCGTAGTTTTTCTTGTAGATCGTGACATCGAAATCCGCGCATCCCTGACGGCCTTCCGCGATGCCGCACGTCACGAAGTGCTTCAGCGCCGCATCGTAATCGGTGCCGAATGCAGCCGCAAGGTCTGCATAGTGATCCAGGTACCACTCCGCATCAAATACGCCCGCATAGTCCGTTCCCTCGTAGACGGTGGGAGTCGGAAATTTGTAGTCCGTGGCAATGGTCAGCGTATAGGTGCGGCGGCTTCCGTCCTCAGCGGTCACGGTAATCAGGCACTCCGTTGTCGGTTCCGTCAGTTCTTCCGGATTCTCAAACGAAACCGTGGAAGTCGCAGCGGATGCCGTGGCGGAAACCTCTGCGTCGGTCGTATCCCCCACATTGACGGAATAGGAAGTCCCCGAGGCATCGAACGTCTCGATCAGTTCCTCCCCGTTCACGGTAATCGACTGCAGGAAGGTATTTCCGTTCTTCCGGTCCACCGGCTTGGCGGAAACGGTATCGGACATGTCGTCATATACCGGGATCAGGAAGGTGAAGGCACTTTCCAGCAGATTCTTCAGCGAATAGCTCTTGCGGACAAAATTTCCCTCGGCATACGGCGCGTGGATGTTGGTCATATACTGATGCCAGTACTTGCCCTGATACTCGCCATCATAATCGTATTTCTGCGCGTAGAGCGTATTCTGGTTTTTCTCGACGTACAGGCCTGCAAATTTCAGCGAACCGCCGATGATTGCCTTGGCGGGGGTATCCCATGCGCCCTCGGATTCCGTGCCGTCCGGAAGAAGGATGGTGGATCCGGTCTGGGCTTCCTTCAGGCCGTTGGTGACAATTTCCTCCCTCGTGGAACCGGTTGCACTCATATTGAAGTAATTGTAGAGGTTCTCGTATCCTTGATAGGTTCCGGAGATCAGGTCGGACGTCCCGCTTCCCTGTTCCTGCAGGCAGCGGCTGGCGAGAGCCGCCGGATTGATGTTGTATTTCTGCCCGATCCAACAGAAGAGCCATGCGTAGGTATAATCCTCCCCCGGCACATTCCCGCTCATGAACGTGCCGTCCAGAAGCGCCTGCACGGTGTCTTCCGTCTGATTCGCATAGGCCAGCGACTCAAACATAAAGATGTTGTACTCATTCAGGAAGTTTCTGGGATCCATTGACCAGCGCACGGCATCCTCCGAGGCGCCGACCCATCCGGGTTCATATTGCTTCCAGGTGTTGGTGGAGGCATCGTAATCCCGGTCGAGCACTGAGTACCAGCCCTCATTGTAGTAGGTATTCACCAGCGCGCGTCCCGGTACCGCCATCTCCTGAGAGACCGCGTAATCGAAGGTATCCCCCACCATGACGGGGACAAAGGTCCACGTCGGGTGTGCCGCCTGCAGCGCGTCGATATAGGTCTGATAGCTTGCCGGGAAGGACGGCTGAGCCGCAGCCGCAAGAAGCATCATCCGGGCGTTCGTTCCCAGCACATCTGCGTCGACATACGCCTCATAGCCGTATCCGTTCACTTCAAAGACGATATGTGCCCATGCCGCACCGCTTTCCATTGTGGTGAGATCGAGCACATAGACCTTCTGTCCGGCCGCCGCGGTTCCCAGAACCCGGGCACTGGTATCTCTTCCCGCATACAGAACTGCCGTGCTGACGATATAGGCGTCCGAAAAGACCTGCGACTGCGCCGCGACAGCATCTTCCGTTGATACTGCAGCAGTCTCCGTACCGTCTGCTTCTTCCTCGGATTCGGTTTCCTCCTCGAAAGTTTCCGCCTCGGAAGTCTCTTCCGCCGAAGATGCCTCCCCGGTCAGCTCCATTTCCGGAACTTCTTCGGTTTCTCCAGCCAGTGAATTCTCTCCGGAGGATGTCTCCTCCGCGGGGGATTCCGTCCCGGCAGTCAATTCAGCGG
>OMZJ01000033.1 GCA_900315495.1 uncultured Lachnospiraceae bacterium | reverse complement strand
AATGACCATGGTTTCCCGGATGACCTGAGAAGAGCGGACAATTACGTCACAAAAACGAACGACTGTATCACCTATGCGGGTATTCCGATGTACAGTAGCCTTACCATGCAGGACATGATGAAGAAAGACTATCAATACTTTATCCTGGACATGGGACCGCTCACGACAGACGTATTCGAAAGCAACATCTTTTTCGATAACCGTGTGAAGCGGGTGATTGTCGCGGGGATCAAGCCGGATGAATGGGTGTATACAAAACACATCAAAGAAAATCAGCAGCTCGCGGATGTGGAATACATCATTTCCTTCGCGGACGAAACCTCGATGGAAAGAGTGATTGGCACCTTTGAGAGGCCGCCGCTCTTTTCCGGCTACCATCCTGACATGTTTTCCCGCAAAGGGGAAGATCTTGCAGAGGGCTACAGAAGACTGCTTTCCTTCGGTGAGAATACAAATCAGCATAAGGAAAAGAAAGAGAAAAAGGGATTCAAACCTTTCCGACTGAGGCGTTCTTAATACAGCAGCCGGAAAGCATAAAGCGTGTCCGGAACGGACACAATCAATTCATAAAGGAGAAAAATAATGGAAAAGGAAATGAGAGCAACTTTTTCGGAAAACAGTAAGGAGAAGAGTCAGAAGAGACTGGCAGCCTATGAGAAGGCTTTCAGAGAAAAAATAAAAGACCACGAAAATGAGAAGGAACAGTCAGATAAAATGGCAGAATAACAGTTGACTGACCCAGGCCAAGCCTTGGGGTACCTGTCGTCAGAAAGGATTTTATGGAAGCGAAAATGTATATCCTTTACAAGGCCGAGACGACGATCCCGCGCAGTGAGGTGGAAGACGGTGTGCTGCAGCCGGGGGACGTTTCTGTACGTGCCGGAGACCGTTATATCCTTAATGCGTTTGACCGTCGGGAAGACGCCATGGAAGCGTTGAGGCATCTGCCGACCTGTGTGGAAAAGCTGCTGAACACAACAGATGGACTCTATATCCGCGAATTTTCCGTTGATGAATACAGCCGGCAGCCGGATCAGGATGTCCGGCAGACCCTGGAATATGGCACCTTCATAGGCACGATTGCCTACTCCGATGCGGAGAGTCTGAATCAGTTAAGACGCGAGAAACCGGCCGAAACAGAGAAATCGGAACAGGTAGGCTACGCACTTTGCAGCTCCGAAAAAAAATTAAGAATCCATGATCTGCAGGAGGACTTTTTTCCAGGAATGACAATTGGAAATAAAGATGAGATCCTGCCTCTGCGGATTTTCCATAGCCGGGAGGATGCACTGCACCAGCTTGCGTCTCATAAAACAAGATTCCTTCCGGATACGGAAAACGAGGACGTTTACTCCGTCTGGGAAGACTTTATCGCCGAGATCCAGGATTCCGGAACATCGCAGGATGCGCAGGCAATCTGGGATCAGAGCAAGGATTTCAAGGTCATCGAGATTGCAGAGCCGGACTGGCAGGGCTTCCAATATTTTCAGTCGATCTGGTCATCACAGAAAGAGAAAAATCCTGATGTCATTCAAAAGGCTGCAGTTCTTTCCGTGACCGACCTGGCTGCCTACATGAACCAGTGTGATGAAGGAACAGTAATCCAGATTGATCTGGGAAGGAAGGCCGAAAACGATGAGGGACACTGATTCAGACATCCGGCTGCAGCTGGTTCATCGGGAAACCTTTACAAGCACAAGCCCGATGACAGCAGATGAAGCAGTCCGGATTCTTCGGGATCTCATGGTAGATCTGGATCGGGAGTGGTTATGCGTCATCAACATGGACGCCAACGAAAAACCAATCAATTTCTATATTACAAGTACAGGAAACATAAACTGTTCTCTGGCATCTGCGATGCAGACATTTAAGACAAGCCTGCTCTGCAATGCAAAAAAGATCATGCTGCTGCACAACCATCCATCTGGAAGTGTAGAACCAAGTGGCGAAGATAGGGATACTACCGTCAGATTTTCTGCTGCGGGAAAACTGCTGAACATCGAATTGGTGGATCATCTGATTATCGGAGGCGGAAACGGAAAAATATACAGCATAGAAAGAGGGCAGGAGATAGATATCGACCAGGAAGCGGAAGAAGAAATCCCTAAAAGTAAAATTGCTGAAAAGAAGGACTCTTATCACGGAAAGCAGTATTCCATCGAGGATTATACATTCGAAAATGTGGATGTGCGCGTCAATCGGAATATACAGATCCCGGAAAATCTTCTGGAAAAACATATAGATGAGCAAGAGGATGCGCTTCATATCATGCATCCGATCCTGATAAATCAGAAACCGGAGGAACTGATTGCTGTATATCTGGACAATCAAAAAAGACCAGTTACATACCAGATTCTGCCGCAAAGAAGCCGAATGTCTAACGGTGGAGTCAAAAAAATGCTGAGACATGCAATCCTCAACAACTGTAATAACCTGCTCCTGTTTTCAAAGATCAAACCTCATGGAACCATCACAAAGAGCGATGAGGAATACACCAGACGAATGGTCGGCTGTGCAAGGCTGTTGGAAATAGATCTGCTCGACCATTTCTTCACGAGCGATATCGGCGAACATTATAATATGCGGTCCTATAACGGCAGGCTTTTCACCAAGTACTTCAGTCAAAACGAAATTGAGCAGCTCACAGAACATGGGAAACTTTCCAAAGTAGGAGATGCGGAGAGAAGGTATGGAGACAGTGTGTCCGAAACGGACACAAATCAACGAGAGGAAAAGATGAAATTCGGGGAAATCAAGCATCAGTTGGCAGGAAAGCTGATTCCGATCCAGGGAAACGAGGAAAAGCTGCAGAGAAGGCCCTATAAGAAGCTGGCAGATTTTGCGCTGGTTTACGGAGTCGAGAAGGATGACGGAACAATCCGGGGCGTTGATAACAAAGACCTGGAAAGCATGGGGATGTCGGAAAAAGAATTTGTGGAAAAGGCGGATGCCGCGATTGCGGACAATCATCCGTCTTTTCTTTTTAGCATGTACGACTTCATGGATATTGAAAAACAGCCTCAGAATGCCATGCCAGGACTGTATATGGCAACCAGCAGCATGTACGGGGCGTCGGTCATCGGATATCCGGAGTTTCTGACCAAAGCAGCAAAAATCATGGGAAGCAATTACTACATCATCCCTTCATCAGTCAATGAAGTACTGCTGATAAAGGAACCTTATGTGCGGGATCTGTCTGCGGATCGGCTGGACAAAATTGTCCGGAAAGTCAATGACACACTGACGCCGGAAAATATCCTGACTGAAAAAATATACCATTACAGCAGCGCTGAAAATATCCTGGAAACCGCAGATGAGTATGACGAACGACAGCGGACTGTATACCAGGAAGAGGACATCCCCGATGAGAGCGAAATGGATGATCCAGACACGATTGATCAGGACATCCAGGCCGCTGAAATGGAGGAAGAAAACATGGAAGATATTGATTACATTGATGACTATGACTTTTGACGAAGACATTCAGGAGGACAGAGATGGACGAAAGAGAAAGAATTGAACATTTGAGAGCCATGCAGAAAGAACAGAAAGACCGGGTGCTGCTCTACAACCGATTGATCCTGAAAGAATACATGGGCCTTTTCTTTAACGAGGAAGAGGGTGAGCAGCCGGAAGAGAGCAGGGCTGCGGAAAACGCAGAATAACTTGACAAATAGCAATAAATATATTACATTCAAAAGGGAAGGAAAGCATGGATATTAAGAAGCTGCAGCAGACAGCCATCACGGAAATCGAGAGCATTCACAGCGATCCGGGTCTGTATAAGAAATTCCTTCAGTTTGCATCAAGATTTACACATTATTCGTTTGAAAACCAGGCACTGATTTTCAAGGTAAATCCGGAAGCGACAGCTTGCGGGAAATATGATGACTGGAAAAAGGTCAGGCGATATGTGAATCACGGAGAAACCGGGATCGCGATTTTCGGCAAAAACCTGGAGCGCGTGGCGTATGTTTATGATCTGTCGCAGACCGGACCGGAAAACGAGGAATTCCGTCATCGCTTTGTAATTCCATCAAAAGATGCGATGCGCTTCGTATCCATACAGATGAGTAAGCAAGCTCAGACTGATAATCCGGAGGATATTGCCGCGACGATACAGAAAGTCTGCGATGCCAGAGCGAAAGAACAGTGCCGCGCACCAAAAGAGCCGCGGAGTACAGCAGTGGAACGGGCAATGGCGGCAAGCGCCGCTTATAAACTGCTGATCAAGTACGGCTTTGAAGAAGCAGCGGAGCAGATTGATCTGTCTGGCGCTCAGAACCTGACAGGGCAGGAATTTCTCTTTGAAGAAGAAAATTCCGTGCAGATTGTCAGGGATGTGCGGAAACAGGTTGACGAGATTCTGCCGCAATATGAGAAGGAGAGCAATCATGAAGAAAGAAGAAACGATCTGGCCCCGGGAAATACTGGACGAGGAACAGGTGGAAGACTGGTGCGATCCGAAGACCGGACAGTGGTATCGGGTACTCGGAGACTTGATGTTCCCAATCACGGGGAAAGGCGGGGATCTGATCGAACAGACGGAGGACCCGCATCCCGAGAACGCGATGACGGAGGAAGAGTACCTGAAACAGGTACAGGAACTGAACGCGGAAGAGGAGGAAGAGACGCCGGAAGAGGAGAGTCAGAATCCGGCGGAGGACGAGGAGGAAGAGGAAGAACCGGAGCCGGATCCGGAAGAGATCATGAAGAAGGGACTGGCGAAGTACGGCCGTATGCGGATGAGTTATCTGAGAGACTATCATCCGAAGGAATACGCTCAGATGATGAAGGACGGGACGCTGAATCGCCACTGCGGGGAAGTGGAGATCAGAGCGCAGGAACTGAAAAAGATTCTGATAGAACGGATGGCCAAAGCGTGGGGAGCCGTGGAAGCGCTGAAACAGGGACACTCAATCGAGTATATCCGGATCATGGAGAACTGCCTGGAGAGCGCGGAGGAAATCGTGCTGAATCAGATAGTGTACAGCTGACGCTCGAGGATGTTTTTTCCAATCCTGAGAATACGGAGAGCGTGTCCACAATGGACACACCAGAAGAAGCAGATTCCGACCATACGGGGTCTGCTTCTTTTATGCCGGAAGACAGCCCCGCGGAGCAGTCTGCAGCACCAGAAGAGGCGGAGAACTACAGAATCCATGACATCCACCTGGCAGAGGAAGGCGGCGCAAAGACAAGGTTCCAGAACAATGTACGTGCGATCCGGCTGCTGAAAGAACTCGAAACAGAGGGAAAGCAGGCAAGTTCGGAGCAACAGGAAGTCCTCGCACATTACGTCGGCTGGGGCGGGATCCCGGACGCATTTGATGAAGGAAAAGAAGAGTGGAAAAAGGAGTATCAGGAGCTGAAAGAGCTGCTGACTCCGGAAGAGTACACAGCCGCGAGAGCATCCACGCTGAACGCGCATTACACCAGCCCGACGGTGATCCAGGCGATATATTCCACCGTAGGCCGATTCGGATTTGATCAGGGGACGATCCTGGAACCGGCAATGGGCATTGGAAACTTTTTCGGAATGCTGCCGGAAAGGATGCGCGGGAGCCGCCTGTATGGTGTGGAGCTTGACAGCATCTCCGGACGGATCGCAAAGCACCTGTATCCACAGGCCAATATCACCGTTGCAGGATTTGAGACCACGAAGGTGCGAAACTTCTATGACCTGGCCGTCGGCAACGTGCCGTTCGGAGATTACAAGGTCAACGACAGAGAATACAACGCGCTCAATTTCAGCATCCACAATTACTTTTTCGCGAAAGCCATCGACCAGGTGCGTCCCGGTGGGATCCTTGCCTTTGTGACAAGCCGCTATACAATGGACGCGAAAAATCCGAAAGCGCGGAAGTATATCGCGCAGCGGGCCGATCTGTTGGGAGCTATCCGTCTGCCGAACAATGCTTTCCAGGCAAACGCCGGAACCAAAGTCGTTACTGATATCCTGTTCCTCCAAAAGAGAGACCAGGAAACCATTGATGAACCGAACTGGGTCGGTCTTGGTCTGACAGACGATGGGATTGCCATCAACAGCTACTTTATCCAGCATCCGGATATGATCCTTGGAACGCTTTCCAAAGAACGAACCATGTATGGGGCGGAAGAGTTTACCGTGAATCCTCTTCCGGGTGCGGACCTGGAAGAAGAGCTGCAGGCAGCGGCCGCCAAAATTCATGGCATCTATCGTCCGCAGGAGATCGGGCAGGACAAAGCACAAAATGAGCAGCATGAAGACGTGATTCCAGCGGATCCGCGCGTGAGAAACTATTCTTATACCATTCGGAACGGCGAGGTGTATTACCGTCAAGATTCGATCATGGAGAAAGACGATCGAACACCGGAGCAGATATTGCAGACGAAAGCGCTTCTGGATCTGCGAGATGCGATGCAGGAAGTGATCCGCAGGCAAATCGCCGATAAAACAGAGGAAGAGATCACTGCTGCGCAGGAAACGCTGAACCAGGAATATGATCAATACGTGAGCCGCTATGGGCATTTTCATGAAAAGATTATGTCCCGCGGAAAGATGATCGACAGCAAAAAGGCAAGAGAGACGGAGAATCTTCTATCGAAAGACTCTTCCTACTTTATGCTGGCATCGCTGGAAGAGATTGATGATAACGGTGGATTCCTGAGAAAAGCAGATATATTCTTTAAGCGGACGATCAGCCCTGTAAAAGAGGTTACAACGGCTGAAACGCCTGCCGACGCGCTGGCAGTCTCCGTGAATCAGCACGGAAAGGTTGATCTCCCTTATATGGCAAAGCTTCTGGGAACGCCAGGAGACACCGACTGGATCATCCGGGATCTTTCCGGCACAATCTTTCGGGATCCAGAGGTATCTGACGAGGAATCCGCCTGGAAAACGTCCGATGAGTATCTGTCCGGAAACGTCAGGCACAAGCTGGAAGCGGCAGAACGTGCAGCCGAAGCGGATGCCAGATATCACGAAAATGTCCGGGCGCTGAAAAACGCACAGCCCAAAGACCTGACCGCTGCGGAGATTGATGTGCAGCTAGGCGCAACCTGGATCGATCCGGAGTACGTCAAGGACTTCATGAACGAGACATTCCGGCTCACATGGAGAGAGCGCAGAACGATCGAAGTCGTGTTCAGCCCGCAGACCTGCCGCTGGCAGATCCTGGGGAAATCCTCGATGATGAAGGGCATGGCCATCACCATGCAGTACGGAACCAGCCGCATGAATGCCTATGAGATCATTGAAAAAACCCTGAACATGTCGAAGATCACAATCTATGACACGATCGACGAAAAGACGAAAGTGGTCAATCAGCGGGAAACGCTGCTTGCGCAGCAGAAGCAGCGCCTCATCAAGGAAACCTTCCGCGAATGGATCTGGAAGGATCCGGACAGGCGGCATAAACTGGAGGCGGAGTACAACAAGAAATTCAACTCGCTGCGGCCAATGGAATTTTCCGGAAAAGACCTGACCTTCCCAGGGATGAATCCCTGCATTAATCTGCGGGAGCATCAAAGAAACGCGATTGCACACATCCTTTTCGGAGACAACACCCTGCTGGCGCACGAGGTCGGAGCTGGAAAAACCTATACGATGGCAGCAGCCGCCATGGAGAGCAAGCGCCTCGGCCTGTGCCGGAAAACCATGATTGTCGTGCCGAATCACCTGACACTCCAGTGGGCGAATGAGTTTCTGCATCTGTATCCCGGTGCAAATATCCTCGTCGCATCGAAAAAGGACTTTGAAAAGGACAACCGGAAGCAGTTCTGTGCGCGGATCGCGACTGGGGATTACGATGCAATCATCATCGGCCAGTCCCAGTTTGAGCGGATCCCGCTTTCCGAGGAACGTCAGGAATCTTATGTTCAGCGGCAGATCGACGAGACAGAGGAAGCAATTGCGGAAGCACGGCGGCAGAACAGCACTGGCAAAGGATCCATATTCACCATCAAGCAGATGGAAAAATGGCGGAAGCATCTGGAATCCAATCTGCAGCAGATTCGAGACAACGTTCCGAAAGATGATGTGATCACCTTTGAGCAGCTTGGCGTAGACCGTCTCTTTGTTGATGAGGCGCAGGCATACAAAAATCTGTATGTAACCACAAAGATGTCCGGAATCGCAGGAATTCCGACGCAGCAGTCCGACCGGTCCTATGACATGTACACGAAGTGCATGTACATGGATGAGCTGACCGGAAACAAGGGCGTGGTTTTCGCCACTGGAACCCCGATCAGCAATTCGATGGTGGAAATGTATACGATGATGCGGTATCTACAGACCCCCCTTCTAAAGGAACAGGGCCTGTTTGCGTTCGATGCCTGGGCATCTGTGTATGGAGAGACCATCGTTTCCAACGAATTGGCTCCAGAGGGAACCGGATATCGGCAGAGACTGCGCTTTGCGAAATTCCATAACCTGCCAGAATTGATGATGTCCTTCCGACAGTCAGCTGATATTAAGACGGCGGATGAGCTGCACCTTCCAACGCCGGAAGTGGAGACAAAAACCATCGTTGCAGAGCCTACCGGGATTCAGAAAGAGCTGGTATCTGAACTTTCGGAACGGGCAGCCGCCATCCACAACGGATCCGTGGATCCGACAATGGACAACATGCTGAAAATCACGTCCGACGGCAGAAAAATCGGGCTGGATCAGAGACTCATTGATCCAGAATTTCCGGATGCGCCGGAAAGCAAGGTCAATCTGTGCGTGCAGAATATCCTAAGAATTTATAAGGAAGGAAAAGATGAAAAGCTGACACAGCTTGTTTTCTGCGATTCCAGCACGCCGAAAAAGAATACCTTCAACATTTATGACGATATCAAAACGAAGCTTATCGCTGCTGGAATCCCTGCGGAAGAGATCGCGTTTATTCACGATGCCGAGAAAGAGGAAGATAAGCGGAATCTGTTCGGCAGAGTCAATACCGGTGCGGTCCGGATTCTGATGGGATCCACGGAAAAAATGGGAGCCGGAACCAATGTTCAGGATCGTTTGATCGCCGTCCATCACCTGGATGTTGGCTGGCGTCCGGCGGACATGACACAGCGCAATGGCCGGATTGTCCGCCAGGGAAATATGAACCCAAAAGTCTACATTTACAACTATGTGACTGAGGGGACATTCGATGCCTACCTTTGGCAGACACTGGAAAACAAGCAGAAATTCATCTCGCAGATTATGACGAGCAAATCTCCGGTACGGTCGTGTGATGATGTAGATGAAAAAGTTCTGTCATACAGCGAAGTCAAAGCCCTCTGCGCCGGCGATCCGCGCATCAAGGAGCGTATGGACCTTGATACCGACGTAGCACGGCTGAAAATCATGCAGAGCAGCTACCGTCAGAACCGATATGTTCTGGAAGACAAGATTACAAAAGATATTCCAAACACGATGAAGTGGAAACGGAGCACGATTGAACATTTACAGGCAGATATCCAGACGCTTGCGGCAAATCCGAAGGCCGGAGACTATGGTGTTTTCACAATCCGGGGAAAAACATACGCGGATCCCAAGGAAGCGGCAAAAGCATTGTTGGAAGCTGGAAAGGGATGCTGCCTGGAAACGGAAACAGGCATAGGAACATATCGGGGATTTCAGATCGAAGGCTATTTTGATTTCGTCGACCGGGAGATCCGGCTGGAACTGCGCGGAACAATGCCGCACAGCTTCCCAATGTCACAGGTTGGGAAAATCAATCTGGATCGAATGGAAAAGCTGCTGAACGGATTGCCGGAGCGTCTGAAAGAAGAAGAATCCGCACTGAAAGATCTGGAACAGGAATTAAAAAACGCAAAGGAAGAGTTGAAAAAGCCGTTTCCGCAGGAAGACGAATTGAAGGAAAAAGAAAAGCGGCTGGCGGAACTGGATCATAAACTGAGTCTGGATTCGGACAGCAGCGACCAGAAACCAGATACGATTGAGCAGCAGAGCAGCGAATATGTAGAGGAGGCGAGTTCTCGATACCTGTGGAAGAGCAAAGAATCTCAAACCACAGACTATGAGGAAATTTGCATGTGAGATCATGGTGTGTCCATAATGGACACACCCCCGGAGCTGAAACCAAAATGTGTCCATAATGGACACACTGCCGGAGGGAGAGCAAAGCGCGTCCGAAACGGACACACCTATAAGGAGAGAGAATCATGGGAAAGCAATTTGATCGAGTCATGGAGTCCAGGAAAGAGCTGACAAATTTTCTTATAAAAGAAATGGAAAAAGGAGAGCTTCCCTGGCATAAGGATTGGAAGGTGTGCTCTCGTCCGTACAATCCACTGACCAAAACAGTCTATCAGGGAGGAAACAGAATCCGCCTGATGCTGGCTGCGCGGATGAATGGCTTCAAAGATCCGCGATGGATGACATTCAAACAGGCCGCAGACAAGAATTGGAAAATCAAAAAGGGATCCAAAGGAATCCTATGCGAAAAATGGATTTATGGAAAAATGCAGGAGGTTGAGGATCCTGAAACGCATGAAAAGAAAATGGAATTCATTCCATATGCGAATCCAACTGTGAACTCCTTTTGGCTTTTTAATGGTGAACAGATTGAAGGAATCCAGGAGCTGGACATCAGAAAACCGCTTCCGAAAACAGCACAGCTAGAGTTAGCAGACAGATTCGTAAAATCATCCGTATGCCCTGTAATAGAGGAAGAAATGGGATCTGAATGCTATTACACAAAATTATTTGATGAGATTCATCTTCCCTCCCGGAATCAGTTTGAATCTGCGGAAAGTTTTCTTTCCAGTGCAATTCATGAAATGGGTCACAGTACCGGCCATCCTTCCAGACTGAATCGGGATATGTCCGGAGAATTCGGCAGTGACAAATATTCCAGAGAAGAACTGGTTGCAGAACTCAGCGCTGTGTATGTCCAGGCAGATCTGGGGATTGATCTGGGCGATCATATTGAAAATCATGCGGCTTACCTTCAGTATTGGATCAAGAACCTAAAGGAGAATCCGAACATTCTTTTTCAGGTCAGCAAAGATGCTTCCAAGGCATCGGAATTTCTGATGAACAAGTATGAACAGTATCTTAATAAAGAAAAGGTTCAGCAGCAGACACAGGAAATACATGAAACAGAGGAAAACACTGTAGAAAATATTCAGAATGGAGAAACAGAAAAGATGAAAAAAGACTATGTAGTAACTTATGTAAATGATGGCATTAGTCAGATCATGATCGTTCAGGCAAAAGACAGAGACCAGGCAGAAGATTATTTCCTCGATCAGAGAAAAGATTCAACAGTGCTCGGAGTGTCGGAAGATCACGTAGGATATCTGGAACATGGAAACCCCAGAGGCGTGCCGGTAATGGAAGTGCCGGATGAATGGCATAAGGAACCGGAAGAAGAAAAAAATCACGACGATGATTTTGAGATGTGATCCACTAATGAGTTTTAACACGCAAGGTAAGAAAGATGGCAAACAGAGCAATCAGCAGCTGATGCAGTAGTGGTTGAAGCAGGAAGCTCCGACTTCTATAAGTCGGAGTAGTTCACGATATTATCGTATGGATTCAAGCCTAATGTAATTTGTGCGGACGCGATGGAAACCGGAAACGGAGTGCGTGAAATTATGCGTTGTAGCACATTATCAGATGCTGTTGCAGTAATGAAATATATGCGCGGAGATGGAAATGTACCGGAGAATGATGCGTCCAGAGCCAGGGCATTGATAAAAGAAGTCAATCAGAAGTAAGTGTGTCCATAATGGACACACCTCCGGAACCGGAAGCAAAGTGTGTCCACAATGGACACACTCCACTCCCGGAGCCAGAGCAAAGCGTGTCCGAAACGGACACACTCCCGGGAGCAAGAGTAAAGCGTGTCCATAATGGACACACTGCCGGGAGCCAGAGCAAAACGTGTCTGAAACGGACACACTGCTGGAGGGAGAACAAAGCGTGTCCGAAACGGACACACCCCCGGAAGCCAGAACAAAGCGTGTCCATAATGGACGCACTTGGAAGGGATTTGTCTGGAATGGAAGAAACGAAAAAAGAGAACCGTAGCTGGGCAAGAACCAGATATCGAGATAAATCCGGTAATATCATCTATCTTGGAGATATCCTTCATGTTGAGGAATATCCGGATCAATACGTTGGTGGAAGCCTGAATTATGATGGCGTGGTTGAGAAGGATTCCCGTGGCATCGTTGTTGTAACATATTATGACATCGGAGAATCGGAAAGCACCCCGTTAAGCCATTTCAAAGTAAGGGGCAGATCTTTGTTTTCAGAGGAAGAAAGAAAAGAATATTGGAAGGTCCAATGTCTTGGAGAAAAGCCGCCTGAATTTCTTTACCGCAGAGAATTATATACACTGCCGGAAGGGAACAGGGCACAGTACTTTTTTTCAAATCCATTTGAGGAGTATACGTTACCAACAAAAAATACACTGGATTCTGTGTCCATAATGGACACACCCTGAAACAGGCAACAGAACCTAAAGTGTGTCCACAATGGACACGCTCAGAAACACGCTCCGAAGTGTGTCCACAATGGACACACTTTGGGGAGCCAGGAGAATTATGGACGAAGATAAGAAGCCTTCTAAGCGCATCATCTGGCTGCTGGTACTGTCCTGTGCCGCAACAGTATTTTTTGCGGTGCTGTATTCGCAGCAGCTGAGTGTAAATAAAAAACTGAGAGAGACAAGCGTCGCTCCATCAGAGATTGCTTCTCTCCAGGAAGATTACCAGGCATTGCTCCAGAAAGAAGAGATGTACGAAACAGCCGATCAGGAAAGAAACAATGCAACTAACGGCATAATCGGTTTTATAAATGCCTTTTTCGTTGATCCAGATTCGGAATCGGATCTGCTGTCCGGATGCAGTGAGTATTTCGACACTGATACGGACGCATGGAAGCAGCTCCAAGGATATGCGTCGATGATGCAGTATAGCACAGATAGCAGAGAAATCCGAAATCTGCGGATAGCATCTACACCATCTGAGGATAACAGTAGCTACAAAACGTTTTCAATTTTCGAAATCAGAGGGTCTGATGGGAAGCAGTTGGTATCGCAGTATTACATGCTCGACGTTGATGTAGAGCTGGAAGGAACGGACTGTCGGATTACTCAGATAGAAGCATTCATCCCGATATCTATTGATGCGGATGGTACATAAAAACGTGTCCATAATGGACACACCACCGGAGGCCAGAAAAAACAAATAAAGTCAAGAATATTGATTAAATAATTTTTTACACAGAAACGCAGAAAAAATGCAAAAAATTATTTAATCAATGAAATTGATATAAATTAATTAGAAATGTCAGACAAATGGTGTCTTCAGTAAAGGCGATGCAGTCATAATTTTTGGCATTGGGACGCTGGCTTTGCCAGCCTGCACGTTCTTTGTGCAGTCGTCCCATACTTATGCTCTTTTAGTCCTAAAGGCTAAGTAGCGGGGAAACTCCCGCCCGGGCTTTTCGGATCCCTTTCGATGGAACCTACCAAAAACGTGTCCATAATGGACACACTCGGGGAAGCCAGAAACAAAGCGTGTCCATAATGGACACACCCCCGGGGCCGGAACCAAAGCGTGTCCATAATGGACATACCACCGGAGCCGGAATCAAAGCGTGTCCACAATGGACACACTAAGGGAATAGGGAGTGAACATGTATATTACCATTCGCAATGTGGATGACCTGGTTGTCCGGAAACTGACGCAGATTGCAAAGAAAAACCAGTTGAGCCGTGAAGAATATTTGCGTCTCTGCCTGAAGAAAATCGCCGATGAGAGTTTCACGGTTGATTCTCCAATGCAGATGGAAATTCGTCAGATCACGACTATCCTGGATCAGATGGAATCTACTATGGACGCTATGGGAAAAGATCTGGAGAACGTAAACGCGAAACTGGATGCAGTGGTTGACTCGTTCACGGAATCAGGAAAAGGATTTGAGGAAGGTGGATTCTCATGAACATGGAAAAAAATCACCGGGTCACGGTTCGAGTGACTGATGACGAGATCAGGGTTCTGGAAAAAATTCGTGCAGATAATCATTTGACCGACATAACAAAAGCAATCCATCTTGCAATCGGATCATATCAGAAATTGGCGAATGAAAACGCTGCACTCAAAGAGGATAACCGGAAGCAGCTGACGCGGATCCGAATTTCGTCAAACAGTGTGGATAAAAGCAACCAGGCCATCATCGAATTATTAAACACCATGCTGTGGCAAAGGGATGAGCCGGGAAAGGGATTCACATCCACAGAAGCAGAATTACATCCGTATATTGAAGCGGCGCAGAAGACTGTGACCGCACGCATTGCCAGATACAAGCAAATCAAGGATAGCAAGCAGAAAGGGAAGAGTGTGTCCACTGTGGACACGCTTAGAGAAAACGATACGGAGGCATAAATGCGAAAGAGGCCGATTCTGGTAGCGGTGACCAAGTTCGTCCGTCCCGGATCAAAAACATTTGGATCATATATCGGATATATGGATCGGGATGCCGCGATCAATGGAGGTGAGGTTCACCAGGAATACAGCGCCTATTCAGAAAGATATATGGGGAATCCAGAGAAAACAACCGGGCTTTTTACGGCAGATGAGGATGCGATAACTCCTGAACTTGCAGAGAAGCTGAAAAATCTCTTTCGGACAGCGCAGGATAATGGATCTCTGCTCTGGCAGACAGTGATCAGTTTCGACAATCCCTGGCTTGCGGAACACGGCATTTATAATCCGAAAGAAAAAACGCTGGACGAAAAACGCATCAGGGATGTCGCCCGTGTGTTCATGAAAACACTTCTGACGAGAGAGAACATGAACCTTGCTGTATGGACTGCTGCAGTGCATTATAACACCGACAACTTTCACGTACACATCGCGATTGTGGATCCCTACGGACAGCGGGAAAAAATCCAGAAAGGAAAATATGCCGGCGAGATGAAAGGCTGCTGGAATCAGACCTCAATTCGAAGCGCGAAATCAGCGGCAGTTAATGAGTTGCTAAACTTGGAAGAGATTATGAATCGCATGAACGAACTGTCGAGATCAACGATCCTCAACTCTCTGAAAACATCCGAAGATCAGAAGTGCATCCAGGAAGATCTGGAAGCGCTGCTTTCCAAGTTAGAAACCGCAGTACCAGATACATCCCGCTGGATGTACGGATACAAGGAAATGTACCCCTACCGTGATGAACTGAATCATATCACAGAAAAATGGCTGGATAAAGCGCATCCGAAGGAATATGCAGAGCTGAAACAGATCTGGAAGGACTTGGAGGATCAGCAGGATGAGGCTTATGGAACCGGTAAATATGGGAACAGGTATGCAGAACATCAAAAAGAAGATTTTCTGAAACGCTGCGGTAATGTTATTCTTAAGGAGATGAAGCGCGAAAGTTTCATCCGCCGGCACCAGAACCACCGACCAGAAGA
>OMZJ01000036.1 GCA_900315495.1 uncultured Lachnospiraceae bacterium | reverse complement strand
AGCCGGCTTTCATCCCCGCAGCAAGCTGCGGGGTTTTCGCCGGTTCTTTATAACATGCCCATAATGAAGAGCAGTCGGTTCCCACTGCACAACTTTCGCGTCAATTGCAGAAATATTTTTAAGAATTCAAGAACGATGTTCCATGGATACCGGGAAAATTCCTGCTATGCAGACGATGCAAACATCGTTTTATTCCGACCTCTGCGGAACCGGATCCGATTCCTTCTTCTCTTCCTCCCGGCCGTTCTGGCTGCCCGTGCGGTAGGCCGCAGGCGTCAGCCCGGTTTCTTTCTTGAAGACGGTGTAGAAATAGTTGGCCGTGGTGAAACCGGCGGCCTCCGAAATCTCCTGCACCGTCATCGCGCTGTTCTGCAGCAGGTCCTTTGCCTTCATCACCCGCACCTGGCGGAGATAGTCCCCGAGATAGTTTCCGTTGACCGTCTTGAAGATCCGCGCATAGTAGCTGGCCGTGTATCCAAGCTGCGACGCGATTTCTTCCGTGCTGAGCCGGGAATCCATGTAGTGGGCGCGGATATATTCCTCCCCGCTGCGCACGGCCTCATACTGCCGGCTGGAGCGCAGGTTCTCCATCTTCCCAAGCTGTTCTCCGGTAATATCGTACAGCTTCCGGAGAAGTTTCAGCCCCTCGTCCAGTGTAGAGGCAGCAAACAGGTTGTCACTGAAGGATTCCTGCCGAATCCGGATTCCCTTCTCCTCCAGGTCTGAAAGCACCCGGACCAGCAGCCGGATGTAGATCAGATCGGCCGCCTGATAGGAATACTGAACCACAACCTCGCGGAAGGATTCCAGATCGGCGCGGAATTTTTCTTCCTGCCGCAGAATCATGTCCTTCGCAATCTCCGACATGATCTTGTCCGGATATTCCATCGGCTCATCCACCAGATCCGCAATCTTCCTGCGGTCAATCAGTGCGTTGTCGCCGAGGGTAAACCGGTTCTGCATCATGTCGCGAACTCTCCGATATACCAGGGCGCACTCCCGCGGGCTGTTGATGCCGCCGTCAATCCCGATGCAGAGAACCACCGGCCATTGTGCCAGAATGGCGCCCTTCACCGTCCCCAGCCGCTGCAGCAGGTCATCAAATGTGACGGAGGAGCCGTCCCGCACATTCAAAAGCTCCGCCACCTCCGTGTCGGAAACCTGTACGGAATTGGGCACAAAATCCGCGGACAAAGAGTCGGTCAGAAGCTTCTGAATCCCAGCTACCACCACCGGCGTAAAAATTCCGCTCCCCTGCTTCGGGGAAAACGCCACATCGATCAGAAACATGCTGTCAAACGACAGCGCATATCCCTTTTCGGCCATCACCGCGGCCGTCTTCTCCGCATTCTCCCCATCCAGAATCAGCTCCCGGCACAGATCGGATTTTTCCCGCATCGCGTAGCGGCTGCTCTTCTGCTCCAGATCCCGCATTTCCTCCAGGATTCCCGCATAGGCGTTCTGGATCAGCGCAAATTCATCCGCGTTGTCCGAACCAGCGCCGGATCTTCCGGCGACCTCATTCGTGATTTTCCGGATCGGCGCATAGATTCTCCGCGTGACGACATACTGCACGACCGCGGCAGCCAGAAGAATCATCCCGAAAAACAGGATCATCGCATTTCTGGTCTTCCGAAGCGGTGCGAGCATCTCATCTTCCGAAGTGACCAGGGTGAAGCGCCGGCCGGAATCGCTGTCGGTCATACGGCTGCAGATGTAGCGCGCATCCCCGTCCGTGAACGTGAAGGTGCACTGGCTTTCCTCCGGATGGGTATCCTGCATCTGTGCAAGAAAATCCGCACTGACACCAAACTCCTCCGCATTCTTCTGCAGCAGGACGCTTCCGTCATTCTCCGTGACCACGCAGGCCTGCGAATCCGAGATTCCCGGCATTCCTGCTTGCAGCACGTCATCCTCCCGGACAGCGAGGAACACACCGCAGGGATTTTCGGTGACAGAATACGGATAGTAGGGGTAGGCAAAGACCAGGACGGAAGTTCCGCTGTCCCGCTCGGTGAGTTCCTCCGTATAGAGGAACGGTGCCTGTCTGTCCTTCAGGAGCTGCATGGCCCGGTCCGTCGGCAGGGTATCTGACCCGCATAACAGGACCTGCCCACTCCACCCGTTGCAGAGCGCCGCCAGATAAATGTCAGAATTGGTCATAATGATCCGGTTGAGCGCTGTATAAGCATGGTAGCCGGCCTGGGAATCCTCCTCCTGCAGTGCCAGAAAGTCCGTGATGTCGCCCTCCACGGCAATCGCGTCATAGATCTGGCGCATCTGCCGCGTCAGAGCACCGAAGGACTGGCTGACGCCCTCGATCTGGTCATTCCCGGTCTGGCTGATGCTCTGCCGGTAGCGGATTTCATACTGGCGGTAGAAAAAGAGTGAGAGAAGGATCGCGGCCGCAGACGTGATGGCGATAAAAGGAAACAGAATCCGGTAGAAAAATCTCCCCTTCCGATATGACTTCCCCGCTGTTTTCATGCCTGTCCTCTCCCGTCCCTGCCCGGATCCATCGACCGCCGCACAGATCGTTTTTTAGCGTAACAATATTTTGGGCGAGTCCGGTCGGCACCGGATCCCTCGTCTGTCATTCGTCTGTTTTCTGTGGCCATTATAACTTTTTTCAGAAGCGTGAACAAGCCGGGAACGCAGAGAAAGCTCCTGTCATCCGGCCGGGTTCTCATCCGCATCCGGACAGCTTGATTTGCATCCAGGCACTTTGCTACGCATCCGGGCGGATTCCGGTATCCCGATGAAAACGCCGGCCGGACAGATCTGTTCGGATCTGCCCGGCCGGCGTTCGGGTTGTTTTTCAGAGCCGGTCCCGGAGCCGCGGATGCTCCGGAATTTCTCCTCCGGTCATTTATTCTGCGGAGCCGTAGGAATCTGCCTCGCCCTGTAGATAATCCAGCACGGTATCGAGACCGACATTCTTCTGGTCCTCGATGTACTTGTCGACTGCCGCGTCCACGCCATCGCCGGAGACCACACCTGCCAGGAGGAGCTTGCCCTCTTCATCGTACAGCTGATCTCTCTGGGAGAGCTCAGTCTTGATGGAAGAAGTATCCGGGTTGAATCCGGTCAGCGGAGCAGTTACAAGGTTGCCCTTGCTCAGCCAAGTGGAAATCTGATCCAGCGCCTCTTTGGTCTCAGCGCCGCAGGGCTTCTCAAACTGACTTCTCACAAACGGCCACTTGAACCAGTTGAGATAGGTGGCGTTGGTGGAATCCTGTCCTTCCGGATAACTCACCGAACCGTCGTCGTCCAGCACATAGGTCTCTCCCTCGATGCCGTACATGAACAAGTCGTAAGCCTCCTCATTGGTGTTGAGAAGGTTCAGGAGCATCAACGTCCGCTCGGGATTCGCGGCATTCTGGTTGATGGCCAGTGCGTTGTTCAGCGGAGAGTCATAGCGGAATTTTCCGTCCGCATAGGGCTCTGCGTAGCCAAGCTCTGCACCGGAGACATTGAAATCGTATTCCTCGACTGCCGACTCGTACAGTCCGACGCTGGCAAAGGTCTTGCCGTTCTTGAACTCCTGCGTGTCGGTCTCGGAGAGCTCGTTCTTGCTGACGATGCCGTCGTCATACCATTTCTTCATCCAGGTCACCGCGTCGCGGAAGGTATCGGTCTGCTCAAACGGGATCAGCGTGGTATCGTACTTGTTGGTCAGCATGTGATAGTTCATCATGTCCAGGCCGTCGCGGACCGCGAGAATCGCCAGGACGTCGCTCTGTGTGTTGCCTCTCGGGAAGCCGGACTCAAAGATGGTGATATCCGGAATCTTGCTCTTGGCATCCTCGAAGAAGGCATCCATGTCCTCGATCGTATCCAGCTTCGAATAGTCCACACCGTACTGATCGGCCAGATCCTTGCGGAACAGGAGGATTGGCTTGGAGGATTTCTTTTTCAGCCAGGGCAGCGCCACCAGCTGTCCGTCAATGCTGCAGGGTGCGATCACATCGTTGTCCTCGTAGGTCTTCCACAGATCCGGGGCGTACTCCTGCATCAGGTCATTCAGTTCCAGGAACGCACCGCGGTTTGCCATCTTCGAGTAGAGCATCCAGTCTGCCACAAAGAATGCGTCGAAGTCATCGCCGCCGGCGACGAGGGACGTCATCTTGTCCTCGTAATCGCCGAACGAAACATAGTTAAACTGGATGCTGTCGATGTTGAGCTGATCTCTGTACTTGTCGCAGAATGCCTTCATGACCTCCTCCTGTGCTGCGGGCTGATCGCCGCAGGTCCAGAAGGTCAGAGTCACCGGCTTCAGGTCGCTGGAATCCGCGGAGGCGCTCATCACGCCGGTTCCGGCGATCATCGACGCCGTCAGTGCGAGGGTTCCCAGAACGAATGCCGCTCTCTTCGTGTTTGTTCTCATGTTTTCCTCCTTGTCGAGCAGGCTTTCTGCCTGCCCGTATCTATTGGCACTCCTCGGGGGAGCAATGCCTCCCCTTCGGAGTAAGTTCACAGAATTCTGTTCACCCCTTGACCGCACCGACCATAATGCCCTTGACAAAGTATTTCTGGACAAAGGGGTACACCAGGATGATCGGGCCGATGGTGATCATGCAGGTCGCCATCTTGATGGCCTCGCTCGGCAGATCCTGCATGACCGTGGACAGCGCGTTGGCGTTGCTGGAATTGCGAAGGAACTGCAGGTTGGCGGTGATCGTACGAAGCATCAGCTGCAGCGGCTGCAGGTCTGTGTCGTCGATCAGCATGATGCCGAGCCACCAGTCGTTCCAGTAGTTCAGGCTGATGAACAATGTGATGGTTGCAAGAACCGGTTTGGAAAGCGGAACGATGATCTTGAAAAAGATCCCGTACTCGGAGTATCCGTCGATCTTGGCCGCCTCCACCATCTCGTTCGGGATGCCCTTGTAGTAGTTCCGCACCAGGAAGATGTTCCAGGCGTTTGCCGCATAGGGGAGAATCAGTGCCCAGATGGAATCCTTCAGGTGCAGCATGTTGCGGCAGACGATAAACCAGGGCACCATGCCGCCGGAAAACAGCATCGTGAAGAGGACAAAGAAATTCAGTATTGCGTGATACTTCACACGCTCCTGGGATATCGGGTAAGCCGCCATCGCGGTAACCGCCAGGCTGAGCGCCGTCCCCACGACCGTAACAATGATTGTAATCTTATACGCGTTTCCGATCCGCCCGAAGTTGGCAAACAGGACCTTGTAGGCGGTCAGGCTGACATGCCGCGGCCAGAGGCCGTAGCCGTATTTGACGATCTCCTCCTCGGAGGTCAGCGAGCCGGCCAGGACCAGCCAGAACGGCAGGATGCACAGCACGCTGAATCCCACAAGGATGATCACATAGGGCAGGTTTTCCACATGCCAGTTCTTATGATTGACGTATTTTTCGCTGTCTGCCATGCCAACCTGCAGTGCTCTCTGCGATGAACGATTCATGATCTTGCTTCTCCTCCCTGCCTGCGTCAGAATAGCGCGCCTTCCGGATTATATTTCCGGGCGAAATGGTTCATGACCAGAAGAATTGCGGTGGAAAGCACCGACTGATAGAAGCCTGCGGCGGAGGACATACCCACATCGCCGTTCAGACGGAGATTCCGATAGATGAAGGTATCCAGAACATCCGTGGTGCTGTAGAGCTGTGCGTTGTCTCCGATCAGGGCGTAGAACATACCGAAGTCGGCGTTCATGATCTTGCCGCAGTTGAGAAGCAGCAGGGTGATGATGGTCGGGGAAATCAGCGGAATGCTGATGTAGCGGATTCTCTGCCACCTGCTCGCGCCGTCGATCTCCGCCGCCTCATAGAAGGTCTGGTCTACCGCGCCAAGCGCCGCAATGTAGAGAACCATTCCGTATCCGGCCTGCTTCCAGACCCGGAAAATCACCAGGATGACAATCCAGAGCTTCGGATTCTCATACCAGTTGATCGGCTCCTGACCGAACAACGCGCGGATCTGATTGAAGAAGCCGTTGTCGTAGTTCATCATGTTGTAAGCAAAGAGGCCAACGACAATCCAGGAGATGAAGTACGGCAGGAAAATCGAAAACTGCAGTCCCGATTTCAATGCCTTGCTGTGCAGCTCGGAGAACATGACCGCGAAGCTGACCTCCACGACCAGTTCAAAGAAGATGAACAGCGCGTTCAGGAAAATCGTATTTCTGGTCGCCCGCAGCGCTGATCCGGTCGAAAACAGGTATTTGAAGTTCGAATACCACGGATCGATCACCGGGCTTCCGAAGATGCCGTCGCGGAAATTGAAATCCTTGAATGCGGTGATGATTCCGAACATCGGCAGATAGTTGAACAGAATCAGAAGAACTGCTGCCGGGATAAACATCGTGTAGAGCTGCCAGTTGTGCGACATCTCATAGAGAAATCCCTTTTTCTTCATTGTCCTTGCGATCAGATTCCGCTGCGCGGTCTCCGCCCGGGTGTCTGCCGCCCCTGCCCTGTTACCAGCCATTTCTCATCCTCTCTCTTCCTGTACCGTTTATTCCGGAGGAACGAATTCCAGGGGAGTTTCGGTTGACCGATCGGGTTACAATCCCCCGTCACGGCCGCACCGGTCTTGTTCCGTCCCGGTGCTCTCCGTTTCGCTTCGCCTCCGGTCATTCCAGCCAGGAGGTCTGTGCTCTTTCGTTCTGCCGTCAATCTATCACCTGCCGGCGGGTCCGTAAACTTCAAAAGTCCCCGATACAGGTATGAAATCCTGTGTTCGGGGACTTTGAAATGCCGCTTTTTACTGCAATATTCTGTTTTGGCAGGGAAATTCTGCGAAAAAGCACCAGTCAAACCGTCAATACCGCTGTGCTCTGCCTGTGCTGCGGCAGAAGGTATCGCGCTTACCGCCGCACTCAGCTGTGATACGCCAGCCGCGTGATATGGCTGTGGTGCTCGCGCGTGATCCAGTCAACATCATCGGTGCACCATTCCATGATTTCCAGCATTCTGGTTTCCCAGTCGATGGTGCTCTTACGGCCGCCCGCGGTCTGCTCTCTCTCCATCGTCACGTCGATCTCATCATAGCCGAAAATGTATCCGCCCGCGTTCCAGATGGAGAAATTGGAGTCGGGGCCGGGATCGATCACGGTTCCCCTGGTCTCCACCAGTCCGTCATGCCGGTGCTTGTACTCCTCCTCATAGGCGCCCTTCAGCCGTGTGACAAAGACGCGGTGGCGGATCAGCTCCTTGTTTTCCCGGACGACTCCGAAATCATGATACATCAGCCGCATGTCGTGCACCGGATCAGAAATCCAGTCGACCAGCCCGCCGAAGGGCTGCAGAATCTCCAGAACGGCCTCCGCCGTATCCTCGTCGATCTCCCGCTGAAAGGACGGGCCGAGAAGTGCCCGGCCGCCGGAGAGTTCCACGGAAACATCCGTCTCCTCCTCGTCGGACGGGGATTCATAGTAGCCGAAAACGATGGAATCCACCGTCCACAGGCTGAAATTCTTCACGCCATAGCGGTCCAGCGTGGCGGCCGCATCCGGCCATACCCGTCCGAGTGTCCTGCGGAATTCATTGAAACACCCCGGCCTGATTTCTGCTGCAAAAGCATGTCTAATCATCCAATTACCTCCGCCCTGTGCCCTGTATCCGTCACAGGCTGATCGACCTCCGCGATTTCCGCCGCTTCCCTGTGACGGAATGTCATCTGTTTCTATCCGGCTTCTCCTCCTCACGCGTCGAGGCAGGCAGTCAGTTTCTCCAGAATCGCATTTTTATCATAGTTCTTTCCAATGAATACCAGCTGGTTCATCCGATCCCCGTATTTCGGATCCCAGGACTGCCGGACATCCGGATACTGCTTGAAGATCGCTTCCTGCTCTTTCTTCGGGAAGGAAGCAATCCAATTGGAATACTCGGTCAGGGAAGAATTCCTGCCGGCCTGCTCAAAGAGCTGTACATGGACATCGTCATTGGAGAACCAGATCGTTCCCTTGGTGCGGATGATCTCCCGCGGAAAATCGGTCTCCACGAAATCCATGAAGCGGCCGTAATGGAACGGACGCTTGTCCATGAACACAAAGCTGGCCACCCCGGCCTCATCCAGCGCATCGCCGTCGTCGGTCTGACCGCTCTCTTCCTCTTCTTCCTCGTTTTCTTCCCGGGCAATCGCCTTCTGGTATGCGGAGGAATTCATCACTTTCTCAAAATCGAACGGCTCGCCGGCGAAGATCCGATCCGGATCCACGTCCCCGTTCACGCACTCGATGATCTCTGCTTCCGGCTGCAGACCGCGGATGGCTTCTTCCACTTCTTTCTTCTGCGACTCATCCAGCAGGTCGCATTTGTTGAGAAGGATGACATTGCAGAACTCGATCTGATCCATCACAAGGTTGATGATGTCCGGATCGGTGTCGTCGGTGGTCTCCTCGGAATTTTCCTCCTCCTCCGGCAGCTGTTTCATGCTTCCCAGGAATTCGGCATAGATCCGGTCTGCGTCGACGACAGTCACCAGACGGTCCAGGTAGAATCCGCAGTCCGGGGATTCCTGCCAGGTAGAAAATCCGTCGGCGAGCTCCATCGGGTCGCTGACGCCGGAGGCCTCGACCAGAATCCGCTCCACCTTCTCATCTGCGGCGAGTTTTTCAATCTGGTTCAGGAACTTGTCCTGCAGGGTGCAGCAGATGCAGCCATTCTGCAGCTCCACCATCTGCGTGTTGTCGTCCAGCATCTTGGAATTGCGGATCAGCCCCGCGTCGATGTTGACAGAGCCGACATCGTTGACAATGAGGGCCAGCCCGTCCGCTCCCTGGCTGCGGAGGATGTGATTGAGAACAGTGGTTTTTCCCGCACCGAGGTATCCGGCAAAAATGGTGACCGGGACTTTCCTATTTTTCTGATTTGACATGATTTTCTGTAATCTCCTTACTTGTCTGTACCTGTACACCGCATGACTCCCTGTAGAATCCACGGGTGAGATACGGCTGTTTCCGGACTCTTTTTCTGCCTCATGATCGAATTGCCTCATTCCTGAGAACGCCGATAGTACGTATCTCTCCCCGCTTTTCTCTCAGACAAGCGCCTTCTGGAAGAAGAACCGGGATGAAATCATTTGGACGAATGGGGCATCTTATAAATTATAACATATCTGAAAATTTTATTTCCAGTATCCGCCCTGCGAATCGATCCAATCTCGGCGGAATCCTTTCATTTTCCTCCGGTTGTCTTCCGCACATCCGATGTGATACACTGGCTGGAGAATTCTTCCGGCAGCCCATGCACAGACGATTGCAGGCCTGGCACTGTTTTGTCGCTTTCTATAAAGCAAGGAGCCTTACACCATGATCAAGGGAACGGGAATTGATCTCGTCCGGATCGAACGGATCCGGAGAGCCATCGATCTGCAGGACGGCGCCTTCCGGCGCCGCACATTTTCAGAAAAAGAGTGCGCGTATGCCGAGGAAGGCCGGGATCCCGCTGTCCGCTACGCGGGGATGTACGCCGTGAAGGAAGCGGTGTTCAAGGCCGTTGCCCACGGAACCAGACACGGAAATTTTGACTACCGGATCGTCGAGACCGGTCATCATGCGGACGGCTCCCCCTATGTCGAGGTCCGTCCCGCCCTGCAGAAGCTTCTGGCGGAAGCCGGCATTCGGCAGCTGCACATCTCGATCACCGACGAAGGGGACTATGCGGCTGCGATCGCAGTCGCGGAGGACTGACGGGCAAACCGCTCTTCCCACTGCATCGGTTCAAATACAGAAACATTCTCATCGCGCATCGGAGTCCCTGTCCAAATCGTTTTTTTCGTCTTCAGACACACTGGAATTCACATCCAGATCGGAATTCTCGTGATCTGTCAGCCTCGCATTCTCCTCCGCATCAGAGTCTTCCCCCTCCGCGCCGAGGCCCGTGTACAGCAGTTCGTTATACCGGCTGTTGTAGTATTCCGCCTCTTTCTTTTGCACCCAGCGATCCCGGTCCGAGGTGATCGCCAGCATTTCATCTGCTATTTCCTCCGCAGAATGCGGGTGTGCGTTCCGAAGATAGCCGATCATCCGGCGCATGGTTTTCTCCGTGTTGAGGCTTTTTGCGATCAGGACGCCGAACTCCATCGGATAACCCATCCGGACAATGGCTGTCACCAGTTCCCGGAAAACGATCTGCCGGCTCTCCTGCTTCTTCTCATTCTCTGTCATTTCCCGTGCCCTCCTTCGGTCTGTCTTGAACCATTTCCCCTGAAACCCGCTGCGCTGGTTCTGCAAGACAAGCAGCAGCAGGATCCGAATGATTACAATGACCGCTGCCGATCGGATGCCGGCTCCTTCAGCGGCTGCAGTCTGGTCCGGGCGCTTCCTGATGTAAAGAAAGGCTGATCCTTCTCCGCAGCTTCGGCGGAAATCAGATCAGCCTTCTTTCTCACGCAATCGGACAAAGAGTCGTTATTTCCGAAAGCTCTTTTCTGTCACTTCTGTATTGCAGTCTCTTCCGGATGTCAGTTCCACTCGGATTTCGATTCCTGCCGGATTTCAATTTTTCCGGACATGGGTTCCATTCAGATCCTGGTCACATCTGGTCAGGCGCTGCAAATCCCAGCACCTGAATGCAGGTTTCCAGAATTTCCCGCGTATACGTGATCAGTTTCAGGTATCCCGCCTGCTTTGCGGCATCCGGCTCGGCCATGATGTTTGTCTCATGATAGAACCGGTTGAACTGATCCGCAATCTCGTAGATATACGCGCAGATCTTGTGCGGCGCAAACTCCTGTGCTGCCTGCTCCATCACTTCGCTGAAGCGGGCCAGCGCGATCATGAGCTGCTTGTCCGCATCGCTGTCCGGCGCCGCAAATTTCTCTGACGCCGCAAGGCCGTTCGCAGATGCCTTCCGCAGAATGGACTTGATCCGGACGATCGTGTACTGGATATAGGGGCCGGTGTTTCCCTCGAAGGAGGTGAAGCGGTCCACATCAAACACATAGTCCTTGGAAGCCTGGTTGGACAGATCACCGTATTTCAGAGCAGCCAGGCCGATCGTCTCGGATACACGTCTGCGCTCCTCCTCCGGCAGGTCGCGGTCCGCCATCTTGTCATAGACCGCCTGGTCGATGTCGCCGATCAGAGTCTCCAGGCGCATCACGCCGCCCTCGCGGGTCTTGAAGGGCTTCCCGTCCTTGCCGTTCATGGTGCCGAAGCCGAGGAAATTCAGCTTCGTCTCCGGCGGCACCAGCTCCGCTTTCCGGGTCACGCGGAAAACCTGCGTGAAATGCATCTGCTGACGCTTGTCCACCACGTACAGGATGCGGTCCGGCGCAAAGAGCTTCTGGCGCTCCAGAATCGTCGCAAGATCCGTGGTCTGGTACAGGCTTGCGCCGTCCGACTTGAGGATGATGCAGGGCGGCACTTCCTTCGTGTCGTCCGGCTCTGCCACATCGACCACCAGTGCACCGTTGGAGAGGTGGGACAGATTCTTGTCCTTCAAAATCTGCAGAAGCTCCGGAATGTACGGCTGTGCATCGCTCTCCTTCTTCCAGAGATCAAAGTGCACATCCAGCTTCTCGTAGTTCTTTTTCAGGTCCGCCACAGAGACGTTCAGGATGTGCCTCCATAGCGCACGGTAGCCGGGGACGCCGTCCTGCAGCGCGGCAGTCGCCGCGTGGGCGCGGGCCGCAAAGGCCTCGTCCGTCTTGGATCTGGCGCTGGCGGCCGGATAGATCTCCTCCAGCTCCCCGATGGTGAAGGGAGCCTCCGACGGATAGTTGCCCTGATAGTCCGGGTCAAAATAGACGAGATCCGGCTGGCGGTCCTGCAGCTCGGCGATGATCAGGCCCATCTGCAGGCCCCAGTCGCCGAGGTGTACATCTCCGATCACCGTATTGCCGCAGTAGCGGAGAATTCTCTTGACGCTCTCTCCGATCACAGCGGAGCGAAGATGCCCCACATGCAGGGGCTTGGCCACATTCGGGCCGCCGTAATCCATGATGATTTTCTCCGGATGCGGATTTTCCACGCCGTGCTTCTCGTCCGCCGACGCAGCATCCAGCGACTCCGCCAGAAATTTCCCGGAGAGTTTCAGGTTGATGAATCCCGGCTTCACCGCTTCCACGGAGGCAAAAAAGCCAGAATCCTTCAGCCGGTCCGCAACCTCATCGGCGATCAGGATCGGTGCCTTGTGAGCGGTTTTTGCCGCCGCCAGCGCGCCATTGCACTGATATTCGCAGAGATCGGGCCGGTTGGATGCGGTGACACGGCCGAGGGCCGGATCCAGCCCGCAGGCTGCAAACGCATCAGCCGTTTTTTCTGCAATCTGTTCCAGCAAAGTTTTCATAATATACGATTCTTCCGTTCATGCAGACACTTCCCACTGCCTGTCGGCAGTGGGAAGTGTCTGGTTCATCGATGCAGTCAATTTCTGTTTTCCACAGTACAGAAGACTTCAGATTCCAGCAGCGAAACATCATCTGTCTTGCCGCCTGTCCTGTCTGGAACCTCTGTCCTGTACGGCGTCTCAGTCCTGCTTGCAGTCCTTGATGCTGAAGCTGAAGCGGCCCATCTTGTCCTTGCCCAGGCAGACCACCTTCACCACATCGCCCAGAGTCAGGACATCCTCCACGTGCTCGACGCGGTGGTTTGCAATTCTGGAAATGTGAACCATTCCCTCCTTGCCTGGCGCGAACTCCAGGAAGGCACCGAAATCCTTGATGCTGACAACCTTGCCGGTCAGAATCTGGCCCTCATAGAAATCCGTCACAATGATCTTGATGGTCTCCATCGCCTTCCTGATCATCGCGCGGTCCACACCGCACACGGAAACCGTGCCGTCCTCGGAGATATCGATCTTGGTGCCGGTCTCTTCGATGATCCGGTTGATCACCTTGCCCTGCTTACCGACCACATCGCCGATCTTCTGCGGATCGATGGACATGGTCTCGATCTTCGGCGCCAGCGGTGCCACATCCGGTCTCGGTGCGGAAATGGCCTTGCTCATCACCTCATCCATGATGTAGAAGCGCGCCTCTCTTGCGCGGTAGATTGCCTCTTCGATGATCTGACGCGTCAGGCCATGGATCTTGATATCCATCTGGATGGCGTTGATGCCCTTGTGCGTTCCGGCAACCTTGAAGTCCATGTCGCCGAAGAAATCCTCCAGGCCCTGGATATCGGTCAGGACAATGTAATCGTCATCGGTATCGCCCGTGACCAGACCGCAGGAAATGCCAGCCACCATGGATTTGATCGGAACACCTGCCGCCATCAGGGCCATGCAGGAAGCGCAGACCGAAGCCTGGGAGGTGGATCCGTTGGATTCAAAGGTCTCGGATACGGCGCGGATTGCGTAGGGGAATTCCTCCTCGCTCGGAAGAACCGGAAGCAGGGAGCGCTCCGCCAGAGCGCCATGGCCGATTTCACGGCGGCCCGGGCCTCTGGAGACCTTGGTCTCGCCGACCGAGTAGGACGGGAAGTTGTACTGGTGAATATATCTCTTGTAGGTCTCTTTGGAGTTGAGTCCCTCGACCTTCTGCGCCTCCGAGAGCGGTGCCAGCGTGACGACGTCGCAGATCTGCGTCTGGCCTCTGGTGAACATTGCGGAGCCGTGGACGCGCGGAATGATGTCGACCTCTGCCGCCAGCGGACGGATCTGCTTGATTGCGCGGCCGTCCGGTCTCTTGTGATCCTTCAGGATCATCTTGCGGACCGTCTTCTTCTGGTACTTGTAGAGCGCGTCATCCAGGTGGGAAACCCACTCCGGGTGATCCTCCTGATAAGCTGCCGCAAGCTTCTGCTTCATCTCGAAGATATTGTTCTCGCGTACCTGCTTCTCATCGGTAAAGACCGCCTTCTCCATCTCCTCCGACGGAATTCTGTTCATCAGATCCGCCCAGAGATCCTCCGGCACATCAAAGTGCACGTAATCGTGCTTCGGCTTGCCGCAGTCGGCGACAATGCGGTCGAAGAAGGTGATGATCTTCTGGTTGATGCCGTGAGCGGCAAAGATCGCATCGATCATGGTCGCTTCCGGGACTTCCTTGGCGCCGGCTTCGATCATGATGACCTTGTCCTTCGTGGACGCAACCGTCAGGTCCAGATCGGAGACCGCTGCCTGCTCCTCCGTCGGATTGAAGACAAACTCGCCGTTGATCAGGCCGACCTTCGTCGCGGCGATCGGGCCGTCAAACGGGATGTCAGAGATGCTGACCGCCAGGGAGGAACCGAGCATAGCGGTGACTTCTGGTGCGCAAGTCGGGTCGACGCTCATGACCAGGTTGTCCAGTGTCACATCGTTCCGGTAATCCTTCGGGAACAGGGGGCGCATCGGACGGTCAATCACGCGGGAGGTCAGGATGGCATGCTCGCTGGCCTTGCCCTCTCTCTTGTTGAAGCCGCCCGGGAACTTGCCGACCGCGTACATCTTCTCCTCGTACTCGACGGACAGCGGGAAGAAATCCACGCCCTCCCTCGGCTCCTTGCTCGCGGTTGCTGTGGAAAGGACGGTCGTGTCGCCGTAGTGCATGAATGCCGCGCCGTTTGCCTGTGCCGCCACTCTGCCGATATCCACCGTAAGGGTTCTGCCGCAGAGTTCCATGGAATAGCTCTTGTACATCTGTTTCTTCTCCTTCTCAGGCTTTCCGCCTGCCGCGGAGGATGCCGCGTCTGCCGCCTTCGGCCGACTCCCCCGAAACTACTGAACCGGATACCTTTGATAGATACATCGGACGGATTCTTCCCCGAATGTTGTCCCGGATCCCGATCGACGATCCGGATCGCCGGATGCCAGGCCTTTTACCGTTGCCGTGAAAAGATACCTGCTTCAGTGGTCTCGGGAAACCGACAGCGTTTCCCCCGTTTCTCTGTAATCAGCAATAATATGCAATTGTCCGCGCTTTGCGGGTACAGAGACCCGTTTTGCGCGGACAACGAACACCGTGGTATGAAATTACTTTCTGATGCCCAGCTTCTTGATCAGCTCACGGTAAGCATTGATATCCTTAGATGCGAGATACTCCAGCATCCCTCTTCTCTGACCAACCATCATCAGAAGGCCTCTTCTGGAGTGATGATCGTGCGGATTCTTCTTCAGGTGCTCGGTAAGCTCGTTGATTCTCTCGGTCAGAATGGCGATCTGAACCTCAGGAGAACCCGTGTCATTGGGGGTTCTTGCGTAAGCTGCGATGATTTCTGCTTTCTTCTCTTTTGTAATCATTGGTGATTACCTCCTGTCATATTTTGTTCTCACCACAAACCAAGCAGCGGCCGGAGTGCCTTCTGCTGGGTCCGGGCGATTAACCTGAAAGAATATACCACCTGCGGCCATCATCTGTCAAGAAAAGATTGGCAGCAGATAAAAAGCCGACAGAATGACTTTCACAGAGCTTTGGCGGGATAAAGCCCCCCGGAATGCTGACCTTCACTTTTGGGCAAAATAGCGGATCGCGTTCTCCCGGTCGTTCATCACGGTCCGGCAAAGCTCCTCCACACCGGCAAATTTCGCCTCCGGCCGCTCAAAGGAAAGAAGTTCTGCCGTCACGGTCTCCCCGTACACCATTTCGTCGAAATTCAGGACATTGCACTCCAGCCACAGATGATGCTCTGCCACCGTCGGCTGCACGCCCAGGTTTGCCACACCCGCATACCACTGTCCCCGGATCTTTACCCGACAGAAGTATACGCCGAAGGGCGGCAGGATTTTTTCCGCCGGGGCTGCGAGGTTGAGGGTGGGAAAATCCAGGGTCCGCCCGAGTTCCTTCCCGTGCAGCACCTCAGAGGTCACCGAATACGGATGGCCGAGCATGGCGGCCGCATCCTCCATCTTCCCCTCCTCAATGCAGCGGCGGATCCGGGAGCTGCTGATCTCCCCGCCCTGATACAGAAGCTTGGAAATCACCCGGAGGGAGAAGCCGTATGTACCGGCAAGATCCCGGAGAAGATCCGGCGTCCCGCGCCGTTTGTAGCCGAACCGGAAGTCCGATCCCACCGTCAGCGCCTTCATCCGAAGATCTCTGATGAGGATCTCCCGGACAAAATCCTCCGGTTCCATCCGCATCTCCGCCTCCCCGAAGGGATACTCCACCAGGACGTCCGCCCCGGCCTCCCGGAGCGATTCCGCCCGCTCCTGCATGGTCTGAATCCGGCTGTGCGCCGGGATCGTCCGATCCTTGGCACGGAATGTGAACGCGCAGGTGCGGACCGGATTGCCCGGATGCTGCACGGTCAGTGCCAGCGCGGCAGCCTGCGCTTCCGCCAGAAGCAGCTGATGTCCCTGGTGTACCCCGTCGAATTTGCCGATCGTCACCGAGGTTTTGCAGTCCGGTTCCAGCGCAGACATCTGACTGATTTCTGAAATTCTGATCAATTTCTTCCTCCCAGAATCTTTACGGGCCGGTAAATCCCGTCCGCTTCCCCGATCCGATAGACCGCCTGAAAAGTGCCGTCCGGCAGATAGACCCGCCGGTAAGGGGTCTGCGGTGTGCCATCGCCCGAAATGCTGCCTTTTCGGATGTCTGCGCCAGGGATATCTGCATCCGGCAGATCTTCCTCTGACGCATTCATTTCTCCTGGCACCGCGGCAACCGCGGTCTCGTCGAAGGCGGATCCGTTGCGCACCCGTAAATCCCAGGCCTCTGTCACCGTAACTGCCGGGTAGGCGCGAAGCATCTGCTCGATTGAAACAATGTTTTCTGCGATGGTTCCCGCATCTGCCTTCCGCTGGATCTCATCCAGCGTCAGCGCCTGGTCGATCCGGATGCCGCAAGCTTCCGTCCGCGTGAGGGCGCTCATGCAGGCCGGCATGGAAAGCTTCTCCCCGATGTCCCGGCACAGGGAGCGGATGTAGGTTCCCTCCGAGCAGCGCACGCGGAATTCCGCCTGATTGCAGCCCACCGAGAGCACCTCGATTTCCGGGATTTTCACCGGCACCGGCTGCCGTTCAACGACCTGCCCCGCGCGGGCCAGCTGGTACAGCTTCTTCCCGCCCACCTTCTTGGCGGAAACCATCGGCGGAACCTGATCATACCCGCCGGCAAAGGAAAGGATTGTCTGACGAAGTTCCTCGGATGAAACAATGTTATCGGAAATTTCCGTGACATTTCCCCAGATGTCTTCCGTGTCGGTGGCCTTCCCCAGCGTGATTCTCGCCGCATATTCCTTCTCCCGGTCCGGCAGAAGGCTGATCGCGCGGGTCGCGCTGCCCAGTGCGATCAGAAGGACTCCCTCCGCCATGGGGTCCAGCGTTCCCGCATGGCCGATTTTTCTCATGTGCAGAATCCCGCGCAGCTTCGCGACGACATCCATCGACGTAAATCCCTGTTCCTTGCGGACCGGGAGGAATCCCTCTGTCATCTCCGCTCTCCCTGTTCTTTCGCTGCCGCGCTCTTCTGCTCCCCGGCCTGCCGGATCACGCTCTCCACGCGCTGTTTCATCTGCTCATAATCCATACCTGTCAGAGAGGCGCCGGCCGCAAGCTTATGCCCGCCGCCCCCGAGAAGCCGGGCCGCCTCGCCGACGTTGGTGGCTCCGCGGGAGCGGAAGCTGATCTTGTAAGTTCCCGGCTCTGTCTCATAGAACAGCACCGAATAGTCTATGCCGCGGGTGCAGCGCATCTGCTCCACGATGCCGTCGGTTTCCATGACGCTGCTGTGAAGCCTTTTGTAATCCTCCTGCGAGATCCAGCTCACAACGCCCCGCCCGTCCGGCATGATCTCCATTCGTTCCAGCGCAAGCGCCATCAGCTTCTGATGGGTAAACCGCACTTCGAAACAGGTCTCCGTCAGGATTTTCGGGAAATCAATGCCGAAGGAAATCAGCTTTCCCGCCCGGCGCATGGTATCCTCCGTGACGCTGGCATACTGGAAAACGCCGGTATCGGAGGCAATTCCCGTGTACAGGCACGCCGCCGCATCACGGTTCATCCGTCCCTCATCGAGCAGGGTATAGAGCACCTCGCAGGCAGAGCTGTAATCCGGATAGATGATGTTTTCGTCCGCGAATCCGCCGTTGGTCATGTGGTGGTCAATGCAGATCACCTTCCCGGCCTTCTCACACAGATCCCGCCCCCGCCCGATCCGGTTTGGATCAGAGCAGTCCATCACAAAAAGGATGTCCGGCCGGACAGACGGGTCTCCGGTATTGACCTGATCCGCGCCCGGCAGGATCTGGTACGATTCGGGAAACGGGTCAAGCCAGACATCCGCCCGGATATCCGGCCGGATTGCCTGCACATAGGCGCGCAGGCCGAGGGTGCTCCCGATGCAGTCCCCGTCCGGTCTCAGATGTCCGCAGACCGCAATCCGGGAGGCGCCGTTCAATAATTCATCCATTCTGGTTTTCATCAGTCCATCCTTTCGATCATTATTAGAATTGCAGGCAAAGTCATCTGGCACGTTTCCGGGCTGGAGATCCACATCTGCCTCGATCTTGTCTGAAGGACGCCGAAGGCAGTACAGAACTGTCTCATTTCTGACCAGAGAGAGCCGGGAGGATTCCCTCCCGGCTCTCTCGCAAAATGCCTTGTTCCGCCTTCTCTGCCTGCCGGATTCTTCTGGCGCGCGCTCCCGCGCATGTCCCCGCCGGGAGGGCGGATCCATCGATCCGGCCGGAAAACGGATCCGGCTGAAGACGCGGCTTTACGCTTCGTCCGGGGCGTCCGCGCCGTCCTCTGCGGCCGGATCCTCGGAAAGCTCGCCTCTGGCGGCCTCATCGGCCCGGTCCTTCGCCGTCACTTTTTCGATCAGGTTTGTCATCCGCACGCCGTATTCGATGGATTCATCCTCGATGAAATTCAGTTCCGGCGTGATCCGGAGGTTGACGGTTTCCGCCAGCATATGCCGGATATAGGGTGTCGCGCTGCGCAGTCCCGCCATCGTGTTCTTCCGGGCCTCTTCGTCCCCCAGAACGCTGACATAGACCTTGCAGTATTTCAGATCCGCCGTAACCTCCGCCCGCACGACGGAGGTCATCGGATCAATCCGGGGATCCTTGATCTCCCGGCTGATGATCGTGGACAGCTCCCGCGCGACCTCGGAATTGATGCGGTAGTTTTTTACACTGTTCTTGCGCAATTACCTCGGTACCTCCTGCATAATATAAGCCTCGACGATATCACCCTCGGCGATATCGCTGAATTTCTCAAACACCAGTCCGCACTCAAATCCCTCGCGGACCTCCTTGACATCATCCTTGAATCTCTTAAGCGATGCCAGATTGCCCTCGAAGATCTGCTTGCCCTCGCGGGTAATGCGCACCTTGCAGCCGCGCTGAATGGTGCCGTCGGTGACGTAGGAACCGGCGATGTTTCCGGTGGAGCTGGAGCGGAAGATCTGGCGGATCTCGGCGTGGCCGATCACCTTCTCCTCGTATACCGGTGCCAGCATTCCCTTCATCGCGGATTCCACATCGGCGATGACCTGATAGATGACGCTGTACAGGCGGATCTCCACCTTCTGGCGCTCCGCAACCTGCCTTGCCAGCGCGTCCGGCTTGACTGAGAATCCGATGATGATGGCATCGGATGCGGATGCCAGGATGACATCGGATTCGTTGATCGCGCCGACGCCGCCGTGGATGATCCGGACCACAACCTCGTCGTTGCTGAGCTTCAGGAGCGACTGCTTCAGTGCCTCCACCGAGCCCTGCACATCCGCCTTGATGATCAGGTTGAGCTCCTTCAGGCTGCCCTCCTTGATCTGCTCGTTCAGGTTCTCGAGGGTCAGCTGGCTGCGGGTCTCGGCCAGGAGCTTCTCGCGGTTCTGCTTGATGAAGGTCTCCGCGAAGCTTCTCGCATCCTTCTCATTGTCGGTCTGCACCAGGATCTCGCCCGCCTCCGGCACATCGGAGAGTCCGATCACCTCCACCGGGGTGGAAGGCCCTGCCTCCTTCACGCGGCGGTGCTTGTCGTCGACCATGGCGCGGACCCTGCCGTAGCAGGCACCCGCTGCGATGGAATCGCCGACATGGAGTGTGCCCTTCTGCACCAGAATTGTTGCCACCGGGCCGCGGCCCTTGTCCAGCTGCGCCTCGATGACGATCCCTCTCGCCTTGCGGTTGGGGTTCGCCTTGAGCTCCAGCACGGCGGCATCCAGCAGGATCATATCCAGCAGGTTGTCGATGCCCTCGTGGGTCTTTGCGGAGACCGGGCAGAAGATCGTGCTGCCGCCCCAGTCTTCCGGCACAAGTCCCTGCTCGGAGAGCTCTTTCTTGACCAGATCCAGGTTGGCGCCCGGCTTGTCGATCTTGTTCACCGCCACGATGATGTCGACCTTCGCCGCCTTGGCGTGGTTGATGGCCTCGATCGTCTGCGGCATGACGCCGTCATCCGCCGCAACCACCAGCACGGCGATATCCGTCGCCTGTGCACCTCTCATACGCATGGCGGTGAATGCCTCATGGCCCGGCGTATCGAGGAAAGTGATCTGCTGTCCCTTGACGTTCACGGTATAGGCACCGATCTTCTGTGTGATGCCTCCCTTCTCGCCCTCCGTCACGTTGGTGGAACGGATGGCATCCAGCAGGGAGGTTTTGCCGTGGTCGACATGGCCCATGACGCAGACCACCGGCGGGCGCGGAACCAGAGTCTCCGGCGCATCCTCGGTATCCTTGAGGAGCTCGGCGATGACATCGACCTTCTCCTCCTTCTCGCAGATGATATCGTAGTCAATTGCGATTTCTTCCGCCTGCTCATAGGTGAGCTGAGAGTTCATCGTATAGACGGTGCCCTTCATGAACTGGTCTTTGATCAGTTCCGCGGGCTTTTTCTTCATCTTTTCCGCAAGCTCGGCGATGGTCAGCGTCTCCGGAAGGGTGATGGTCTTGATCTCCTCTTCCTTCTTCACCGGCTGAGCCTGCGCCTGCTGCGGCTTATGTGCGGTATGCGTGCTGCGGCGGACAATGCCGTCCTCCCCGTAGCGCTGCTCGCGCTCCAGACCGTTCTGCTTGTTCTTCTCGCGGAGCTCCCGCTCCTTCTTATTGATCGGCTTGCCGCCGCGGTTCTCATTCTTGGACAGACCGCCGCCGGTATTTGCCCCGCCGAAGCGGCTGCCGCCTGCAGCGCCGGCACCCGGCTTCCTGCCGGCAAAACCACCGCCGAACGAACGGCCCTGGCCGTCCCTGTTCTGTCCGTAGGGCCGGTTCCCGTAAGATCCCTGACCGGAGCGGTTCCCGTAGGAACTCTGGCCGCTCCCGTAGGAGCCTCCCTGGCGGTTTCCGGAAGAACCCTGGCCGGAACGGTTCCCGTAGGAACCCTGGCTGCTCCGATCGCCGTAGGAAGATCCCTGGCGGTTTCCGTAAGAGCCCTGGCCCGAGCGGTTTCCGTAGGAACCCTGACTGCTCCGGTCGCCGTAGGACGATCCCTGGCGGTTTCCGTAAGAGCCCTGGCCCGAACGATTCCCGTAGGAACCCTGGCTGCTCCGATCGCCGTAGGAAGATCCCTGACGGCTTCCGTAGGAACCCTGGCCCGAGCGGTTTCCATAGGAGCCCTGGCCGTTCCGATCGCCGTAGGAAGACCCCTGGCGGCTTCCGTAAGAGCTCTGGCCCTGGCGGTTTCCGTAGGAGCCCTGACCGCTCCGATCGCCGTAGGAGGATCCACCCTCCCCCGGCGTCCGGCTGGTCCGGCCGAAGGTACGGCTGTCGCCGGACGGACGTCTGTCGTTTCTTCCTGTCGGCACAGATCCGCTTCGTGCGGAATCTTCCGTGCGCAGCGTCTCTGCCGCAGCGGGTTTCGTGCTCTCTTCCTTTGCAACGGATGCAGCGGCCGGCGCGGACTGCTGCTTTTCTGCAGCGGTCGTCTTTGCCTCTGCCGTCGGCGCGGTTTCCTCCGCAGGTGCCTTTTTGACCTTTTCTTCCTTGTTCCCATCCGGCGTCTTTGCGGCGGCCGGCTCCACGGCTGCTGCCTTTGGCGTCTCCGCCGCCGGCTTTTCCGCCTTCGGCGCCTCTGCCTTTACAGCCTCCGTCTTCGCAGACGGTGCCGGTGCGGACTGCTGCTTTTCTGCAGTGATTTCTGTCCGGGTGACCGGCTCTGCCGCCGCTGCGGCCGGCTTATTCAGAGCGGCATCCGCCGCTTTCGGTGCGGACGCGGCAGCAGCCGGTGCGGCTGCTGCCGTTTCAGCCTTCCCGGCGGATACCGGCGTATTCTCCGGCTCTGCCTTCTTCCGGACAGCCGCGGACTTTCCGAAAATGACGACACGGGGCTTTTTCTTCGCCGCCGCGGCCTTCTGCGCCGCCTCCGCAGCCTCCTCCTTCGCCTTTTTCGCCTCCTCGGCTGCGCGCCGGCTCAGGATGGCCTTCACATTCCGGACGGAGGCATCGGTCAGAACCGTTTCCTCCGTCACGCCGCGCATCCCGCTCCGCACGCAGATCTGGATGATCTCACTGCTGTTTCTCCTGCATTCTTTTGCGATTTCGCGAATTTTCATTTCTGCCATACTGCGATCACCGATCCTTCTCTTCTGTTAATTTCTCTTCCAATGCCTTTGCGAAACCGGAATCGGTGATCGCAGCACAGGACCTCTCGGCCTTGCCCGTCGCATTTCCGAGAGATTCTTTTCCAGCATAGATCTTCATTGTAACATGATAATAGCTGCACATATCCGACAGAGATTTCTTTGTCCTGTCAGAGGCGTCGGCGGCAACGAGCACCAGCTTCGCCTTCCCATCTTTTACGGCTTTTTCCACGGCAAAACCGCCGGTTTCCACCTTCCCCGCCTTTTCCGCGAGGCCCAGAAAAGATAAGATCCTGTCACTCAATCCTGTTTATCTCCCCTTCAAGCCGTTCGGCAAGATCCTCCGGGATTTCCGTCTGAAGCGACCTCGCCAGCGCTTTCTTCTTCATCGCCTTTTTCAGGCATTCTGCATTTCTGCAAAGGTATGCGCCTCTGCCGTTTTTCTTTCCCGTCGTATCGACGCAGACGCTTCCGTCGGGCTGACGGATGATCCGGATCAGATTTTTCTTTTCCTGCATCTGTCCGCAGCCGATGCACTGTCTCATAACCGGTTTTCTGTCCGCTGCCATTCTCTCACCCCGGGCGCTTACTGCTCCGTGCTTCCGTCCTCCGGCGCTGAGGTTTCCCCTGCTTCATTCGAAATGCCTTCGTATCCCTCGGGGATCTCAATGCCGAGCTCATCGTACAGGCCGCTCTCAATGGCCTGCGTCTCGCTCCGGATATCGATCTTGTAATCGGTCAGTCTGGCCGCCAGGCTCGCGTTCTGGCCGCCCTTGCCGATGGCCAGCGAGAGCTGATCATCCCGGACCACGACGATCGCGGATTTGTCCTCGTCGTAGACGGCGACAAAAATAACCTTGGCCGGGCTCAGCGCATTCTCGATCAGAAGCGCCACATCGTCATCCCAGCCGATGATGTCGATCTTCTCGCCATTGAGCTCCGACACCACCGCGTTGACGCGGCTGCTGCGCTCGCCGACGCAGGCGCCGATGGCCTCGACCCTGCGATCGTTCGACCAGACCGCCATCTTGGTTCGGGATCCGGGGTCGCGGGCGATCGCCTTGATCTCCACAATTCCCTGCTTGATTTCCGGAACCTCCTCCTCGAAGAGGCCCTCGACAAATCTGCGGCTGCTCCGGGAGACATTGATCATGCATCCCCTGGTTGTTCTCTTCACGCTCTGGATCAGGAACTTCATCTTGCGGCCCAGCGCATAGACCTCTGTGGGAACCTGATCATTGACCGTGAGCATTGCCTCCACACGGTCAAAGTTGATGCACACGTTCTGGCGAACCGGCTTTCCGGGCTCCGGTGCCGGATCGCCCGGGCGCTGTCTCGGGCGCACATACCGGGCGACGCTGCCGGTCATGATCTTCCCCTCGCGGGCCTTGTAATAATCATAGACCGCCGTGTTCTCCTCTTCCCGGATCTTCTGCAGGATGACGCTCTTGGCGTTGGAGGTCGCGATGCGGCTGAAATTCCGGCTGTTAATCTCCACGTCAATGATGTCCCCGACCTGCGCGGTGGGCTTCATCTGCTGCGCCTCTGTCAGGGAGATGGTGCGGAAGCTCTCTGCCCGCATCCGGTTGATCTCCGCGGCCTCGTTGGCCGGATCCATCCGGTCGGCAAACTCCGTGATCGCGGATTTTTTCATCGCCTTCGAGAGCTCCTGGGCCTGCTCGTCCGGAACGACCGTCTTGACCGCATAGATCTTGTATGCGCCGGTCTCCGGGTCGATGGTGACGGAGACGTCCTTCTCGTCCGCCCCGTAGTTTCTTCTGCACGCCTGCACCAGAGATTCTCTGATGGCCTCGATGATTTCGTCTTTATTGATCCCTTTCTCTCTGACCAGAAGATTGAGGGCATCCATTAATTCTGTATTCATTTCTCCTCCTGCGCAACCACCGTCAAAAGTCGATCGCCTGACGGATGACCGCGAGATCCTTCCGCGCGAATTCTTTCTGCGCGCCGTCCGGAAGCTCTACCGTTACCGTTGTGTCCGTAAATTTGCGAAGGATTCCGTCAAAATCCTTCTGGCCGTTCTGTGCCTGATACAGCTTCAGCTCGATATGCCCGCCGAGATTTCTCTCAAAGTCCCGCTCCTTTTTGAGCGGACGGCCGAGCCCGGGGGAGCTGACCTCCATCACATAGCTGTCCGGGATGAAATCGTCTGTGTCCAGAAGATCGCTGAACTCCCGGCTCACATCCTCACAGTCATTGATCGTGATGCCGCCCGGCTTGTCAATGTAGGCGCGAAGATACCATGTGCCGGCCTCCCGCACATATTCCAGATCGACCAGTTCGAATCCGCGGCGGTCCAGAATCGGCCGGATCATGGATTCCGCTTTTGCTTCAATGCTTTCTTTTCTGCTCATACTCACCTCGGACGGCGTCCGCAGGATTTCCCTGCCGCACGGTGCTGCGCCCGTACGCAAGAAGAGTGGACCTCGCGGCCCACTCTTCAACATAATCAAACAAATACATTATATCGCAATTGCGCGAAAATGCAAGCACAAATCTGGAAATTTCCCGCCGGAAACCGGGGAAAACGGCCGGATTCCGCTTAGTCCTGGATCACATCCCGGATCGCCACCGGCTCCGTGCTGTAATTGTATGCCGTGATCACGACGCCGCCCTGGGAGAGCGCGCAGTGCAGGATCTTCGAATCCCCCATATAGATGGCCACATGGTCGATCACACCGTTGGCATCGGAATAGAACAGGAGATCTCCCGCCTTGGCATCCGAAAGACTTGCAACCGCCGCACCGCAGTTGACCTGCTCGCGGGACGTCCGGGGCAGGCTGATGCCGATCGCATTTTTGAAGACCTGCTGGACGAAGCTGGAGCAGTCCAGGCCAGTCGTCAGGCTGGTCCCGCCGTACACATAGGGGACGCCCAGGAACTGTTCGCCGTAGGAGAAAATCTTCTGCCGGGTCTCGGAGTACCGGGAGACGGAACTCCAGGGCATCGCGGATTTGAGATAGCACCCCTTCGTGGCGTACCCCATGCTGATATAGCCGCTCGTATCGTTGATGGCGATCTCATACCAGCCGTTTTCCTCCCCGAGCCAGGTCTGCAGGGCGGAGGAGCCAAGCTGTGTCCAGACCGGATACTCCTCCCCGGGTCCCGACCGGACGTTCAGCCGGTCCGCGCTGACCTGCACCATCTGATAGCAGTGGTCCAGCGCCAGCTGTCTGGCCTCCTCCCCGGTGACGCAGAACTCCGAACTGACGTATCCCTCAATCTCCCCGGAGCGGATATGAAGCCAGCCGTTCTGCAGATCCTCCAGGACTTCCCCGCCGGAATACTTGAGAAGCCTTCCGACGATCAGCCCGGAGGAACTGGGCTGGCTGCGGATATTCAGGTAGCCGTCCTCGGTGACCGCCAGGAACATGTTGATGTAATGATTCCACACATCTTCCCGCGGGTCCGAAGTCGCATCATCCGTCTCCGCCTCGCTTCCGAGATCATCTGCCGCGTCGGTTTCGCTCTCGCTGCCGGCCTCTGCCATGCCGGCTTTGCTCCCGCTGTCAGCGATATCGGCGGCGTCTGCCGTACTGTCCGCGGAACCTGCTGCCGCGGATGCGGCAGTCTGTGCGCCGGAGGTTTTCTCTGCGGACTCCGCCGCGGAAACCGGCTCCCCTGCCCCCGACGCCCGGTCCGTTACCGCAGCGGATGCCGCGGCCTGACCGCTCTCCGGCTCTGCGGCGGCGTTCCCGGCCGATCCCCGGCCGATCCGTACCGCGTCCTGGCCGCGCGCCGAACCGAAATGCGCTGCAATCCGCACCGCCGCAAAACACACGGCGGCGACAATCGCCGCGGTCAGGACGGCGCGGCCGATTCTGCGGTTCCGGCTTCTCCGGGCAAGTTCTTTTTCCTTGCGTCTGCGGAAGTATTTCATCCGCTCGGATTCATGCGTCTCCGCCAAATCCTGCGATTCCTCCGTCCCGTTCTTCTGTCTGCTGTCTTCCATCTCATTTTCTCCATACCGGCATCCCTGACGCCGTCAATGATCATGAATCGACAGCCATCATATCACGGCAGGGCGCTCAATGCAATCTCCGCAAGTTTCAGCGGTACTGGTGCGGCACCTGGCCTCTCTTCTTGACCGGAAGCGTACCCAGGTCAACGGTTCTTCCGCCGATCTCCGCCGGACACTTTTCCCTCTCGTCCAGAAGGATCACCTGACGGATCCGCTCGTTTTCCTTCATCCGGAACGCATGCACGCCCCCGGCGTTTCTCTTCTGCCCTGGAATGTCTGAAAGCGGATACCTCCCGGCCCGCTTCTGATCCGTCACCAGGACGGCGGAGGCCTTGTCCGCCATCAGGACGGCAGCCAGGCAATCTCCCTCCGCCAGGCGGATCGTCGCGAAAGTCAGGCGCGTCAGGTCAAACTCCGCCCCCGCAATCTGCCGGATCATCCCCTGCTCCGTGACCATCAGAAGGGTTTTCGTGAGAATTTCCTTCCGGTTGAACACGGTCAGGATGCGCTCCTTCGAGGTGTCATACCGGCACAGGTTGTCCACCGGGGCCCCCTTGTCCTTCGGCTTTGTAAACGGGATGTCAGCGGCCTTGAGCTGATGCGCAAAGCCCTCGGCCGTAAAGACGAGGAAGACATCCGCGGTGGTGCAGGGAAGCACCTGCGTGCTCTCCGCCCGGACGGCCTGCTCGTTTTTCTCAAAGACCGACGGCTCGAACAGGCGGACATAGCCGAACCGGTTGATCGCAAACCATGCGTCCGATACGGTTTCCTCCGCTTCCCGGAACACCGCCTGTTCCTTGACCGTAATCTCCGTCTTTCGCGGTGCGGCGTAGTTTTTCCGGATTTCCTCCAGGTCCGCCCGGATGGTCTTTTTCATCTGGGTGCGGCTGCCCAGGATTTTTTCATACGCTGCGATCGCGGCCAGCGATTTCTTGTGCTCCTCCAGCAGGGCATCGATTTCCAGACCGATCAGACGGCCGAGGCGCAGTTCCAGGATGGCGTCCGCCTGGCGGTCGGTGAAGTGCAGTTTTGCGGCCTTCGCGGCCGATGTCTTCGTCCGGAACCGGATTCCCTCCGTCACGCCGTTCGTCAGGCAGTCTTTGGCCATTTTCAGCGTCCGGCTGCCGCGCAGGATTTCGATGATCAGATCGATCACATCCACAGCCCGTATCAGGCCTTCCTGCACTTCGCTCTTCGCCTTCTCCTTCTCGAGCAGTGTGCGGTATTTGCGCTCGTAGATCTCAAACTCAAACTTCAGGTGCTCCTCAAGCACACGCTTGAGAGACAGAATCTCCGGCCTGCCGTCCACAATCGCGAGCATGTTGACGCCGAAGGTGTCCTCGAGCTTGGTTCTGGCATACAGTCCTGCCAGGATCTGCTCCGCGTCCGCCCCCTTCTTCAGCTCGATGACAATGCGGATGCCGTCCTTGGAGGACTGGTTGGAAATGTCTGTGATGTCCGGCAGTGTATGGTTTTCCGCCAGCGCGGCCACATCCTCCAGGAATTTGCCGATGCCCGCGCCCACCATGGTGTACGGGATTTCCGTGATGACGATGGAATCCTTCTGGCCGCGCTTCTGCGCCGGGACAAACTCTGCCCGCCCGCGGATGCGGATCTTTCCGCGGCCGGTCTCGTAGACTTCCCGGAGTTCATCCGCGTTGGTGACGATGCCTCCCGTGGGGAAATCCGGTCCCCTCAGCACCGTCATCAGATCGTCGGTGGTGCAGTCCGGATGGTCCATCACCATCTCATAAGCGTCGATCACTTCCGAGAGGTTGTGCGGCGGTGTGCTGGTCACCATACCCACGGCGATGCCATCCGAACCGTTGACCAGGAAATTCGGAATCTTCACCGGCAGGACCACCGGCTCTTTCTCCGTCTCATCAAAGTTCGGGACAAAATCCACGACATTCTTGTCGAGGTCGGACAGGTACACCTCCTGGGTGAATTTTTTCAGCCGCGCCTCGGTATATCGCATGGCTGCGGCACCGTCCCCCTCAATGGAGCCGAAATTTCCGTGCCCGTCCACCAGCGCGATGCCCTTTTTGAAATCCTGCGCAAGCACAACCAGCGCGTCATAGATCGACGAATCCCCGTGGGGATGAAATTTACCCATGGTATCGCCGACGATACGCGCGGATTTCCGGTGCGGCTTGTCCGCCGTGATTCCCAGCTGGTTCATCGCATAGAGGACACGCCGCTGCACCGGCTTCAGTCCGTCGCGGATGTCCGGCACCGCACGGGATGTGATGACCGACATGGAATAATCGATGTAGGATTTCTGCATCTCCGCGGAATATTCCGTGGTTTTGATCGTCTCTGACATTCTTCTCTCCAGATTTCCAGGCGCGGATTGCTCCGGCAGCCATTTTACTTCATCCTGTATGCGGGATTCGGCCGGAAGCACTGTCCCGGCAGGATTTTTCCGAACATAACCGTACTCCTCCCGGAGGCACTGTCCCGGCCGAATCCTCCCTTAGACGTCCAGGTCTGCTTCCTTCGCGTGGGCGTGAATGAATTCGCGTCGCGGATCCACATCATTTCCCATCAGGATATCCGTCATCTGGCTGGCCATGGCGCCGTCCTCAATATCGACCCGCTTCAATGTGCGCTGCTCCGGGTTCATTGTTGTCTCCCAGAGCTGCTGTACATCCATCTCGCCGAGTCCCTTAAACCGCTGCAGCGTGAAATTTTTATGAGTCTTCCGGTATTTTTCCAGGGAGCTGTCGTCATACAGGTACACCTGCTCCCCACGGGCGGGCACAGCCTTGTACAGCGGCGGCATCGCGATGTAGACATGCCCCTCCTGAATCAGTTCCGGCATAAAGCGGAAGAAGAAGGTCATCAGGAGTGTGCTGATGTGCGCGCCGTCCACGTCCGCATCGGCCATGATGATGATCTTGTCGTACCGGAGCTTCGTGATGTCGAAGTTGTTGCCGTAGCCCTCCGAGAATCCGCAGCCGAAGGCATTGACCATCGACCGGATTTCGGCGTTGGCCAGCACCCGGTTGATGGAGGCCTTTTCGACATTCAGGATTTTTCCGCGGATCGGCAGAATTGCCTGATGCTTCCGGTCGCGGGCCATCTTGGCGGACCCGCCTGCCGAATCTCCCTCCACAATGAAAATCTCGCACTCGGCGGGATTGCGGCTCTCACAGTTGGCGAGCTTCCCGTTGCCGTCAAACGAGAACTTCGGCGTTGTGAGAAGGTTGGACTTGGCCTTTTCCTCCGCGCGGCGGATTTTCGCCGACTTCTCCGCGCAGCCGATGATGGCCTTCAGGGTATCCAGGTTGCGGTCAAAGAAAAGCTCCAGCTGCTCTCCCGTCACGGCCGCGACCGCCCTGGCCGCGTCCGCGCTGCCCAGTTTCGTCTTGGTCTGCCCCTCAAACAGCGGGTCAGGATGGCGGATGCTGACAATCGCCGTCATGCCGCACCGGGTGTCCGGCCCGGTGAATTTGGCGTCGTCCTTCAGGATGCCGAGGTTTCTGGCATAGTTGTTGATCTCCTGGGTAAACCGCGTCTTGAAGCCGGTCAGATGGGTCCCGCCGTCCGAGTTAAAGATATTGTTGCAGTAGCCGAGAACCTTCTCCTCAAAGACATCGACGAACTGGAACGCGCATTCCACTTCAATCCCGTCCGATGTCCCGTGAAAGCTGATCACATCGTGCACCGGTGTCTGCCCGCGGTTTAATTCGCGGATGTAGGCACGGATTCCGTCCGGTTCCACGAACACGGTCTGTTCTTCCTCGCCCTTCCGCCGGTTGCAGAAAGTGATCTCCAGCCCCGGATTGAGATAGGCCGTCTCATGGAGGCGGCTCCGGATGGCCTGCGCGCTGCAGCGGGTCTTCTCAAAGATCTCAGGATCCGGGCGGAATGTGATGGACGTCCCGGTCTCCTTCGTCCGGGATGTCTTCGGCAGGAGTCCGTTCTCCAGTTCCACAACCGGCTTGCCGCGCTCGTACCCGTCGTGCCAGACCCAGCCGTCGCGGCAGACATCCACATCCATGTACTCCGACAGCGCATTGACGACGGAGGAGCCGACGCCGTGCAGGCCGCCGGCCGTCTTGTACGACTTGTTGTCGAATTTTCCGCCGGCGTGCAGTGTTGTCAGTATGACGCGCTCGGCGGAAACGCCGAGCTTGTGGAGGTCGACGGGAATGCCGCGGCCGTTGTCCCGGACCGTGACGGAATCATCTTCCTCCAGGGTGACGGTAATTTTATTGCAGAATCCCCCCAGATGCTCATCCACGGAGTTGTCCACAATCTCATAGACCAGATGGTTGACGCCGGAAATCCCGACGCTGCCGATATACATACCCGGACGGCGCCGGACGGCCTCCAGTCCCTCCAGGACGGTGATACTGCCCGCATTATATTGTTCTGCTGTATTCTTTTTCATACAAAACCTTTCCTCTGCCGCAATCGGGATATCAAAATCCCTGCCATCACAGTCCGAAGGCGCCTCCGGCACAGATTTCCCGGATGATCTGCCTGATCTGCCGCCGCCAGGTCGCCCGCCCGCTGCGCGCGTACAGACAATGGCCCGGACTTTCCCGGCATGCTGCGCGCGGAAAAGGTGGACCTTGGAAAGAAAAAAGCTGCTATGTTGCCATAGCAGCTTTCCGGGTTATAGCTTGTAGCGGAATCGAACCGCTGTTTTCGCCGTGAGAGGGCGACGTCTTAGCCCCTTGACCAACAAGCCATTGGAAATAATCGATCGGCACTTTGTGCCAGTCGAGGCGACAAGATTTGAACTTGCGGCCTCTGCGTCCCGAACGCAGCGCTCTACCAAGCTGAGCCACGCCTCGATGGTAGCTTGTAGCGGAATCGAACCGCTGTTTTCGCCGTGAGAGGGCGACGTCTTAGCCCCTTGACCAACAAGCCTTAACCACATGCAGTATAATATCACCTGCCTACCTCGATGTCAAGCATTTCTTTCATTATTTTTCAGAATTGTTTTTTCTTTCGAATTGCAAGGAAACAAGCCACTTTGCGGCGATTTTCCGGGGTATCCGGTGATATTTTTTTCCGGGCCTGTGAAATTGTTTTGAAGTTTTTTCCGGTCCTGCCGGGACAGCCCTCCCCAATGATTTCTGATCAATGACTCCACTGCCGAACTGCATCTTCCCGTTTCCTCGAAGTTTCCGGCCGCCTGACAGCTGAAATTTCTTCAGAGAATCATCCGCCCAGCAGCCGTACCGCATTTTTCATGCGCAGGATCTTACGGCCGCACCTCGATCATACAGCCGCCAATTCCTCTCGCCGGGCCGGTCACCCGGTGCGAAAAGAACAGGTCCGGGTTGCATTTTGTGCAGAGATTCGTCACTGCAATATTCTCCGCCGGAACGCCGGCTTCCGCCAGGACAATCCGGCCGGCCTCCCAGAGGTCAATCTGTGAGCGGTCGCCGCGTCCCGGAAAAATGATGCGGCCTGCGTTCTCCGGAAATGCCTCCGCAAAGCACTGTGCCACCTCCGGCCCCACTTCAAAGCAGTCCCGGCAGATACTCGGCGCGATCGCACAGACCAGATCCTTCGGCCGGGTGCCGAATTCCCGCCCCATGGCAAGGATCATCTCCCGTCCCATCCGGGCGGCCATCCCCCGCCAGCCGGCATGGGCAACCCCCACGGCTCGATGCACGGGATCCGCAAACATCGTCACCGTACAGTCTGCCGAGAAAGAAAACAACGGAAGACCGGGGCAGTCCGTGATCAGGCCGTCGACATTGTCGTAATCCCGCTCCCGCAGCAGTCCCTTCCCGGCATCCTCCCGGAAGACACGGCGGATGTTCACGGTATGGGTCTGTTTCGTCAGGACACTGCTCCGCCAGTCAAAACCGGCCGCTTCCCCCAGCCGGCGGTAGTTCTCCCGCACCGCCGCATCGGAATCCCCGCGGCCCGGCCCCAGATCCATGGACGCGTAACATCCCTCACTGACACCGCCCAGTCTTGTGGAAAAGCAGTGATTGAGCCATTCCATCCTTTCCAGGATCGGGAACCGGCCGAAAAACACCCCGTTCTTCTGCACCAGGCGGCACCCGCCGTGGTCTCCTCCGAGCGGCGAGATCCGGATTTCCGGGACACCGCTTACGCCCTGCACTGCGCTGTCCGATACAGGTCTGCCCGCTGCCTGGCCGGACGATACAGCTCTGTCCGCTGCCCGGTCAGCCGATACCGTGATGTTTTCTGCACCGTCTGTGCATCTGTCCTGCATTTACAGTCCTCCAAACGCATTCTGAATCAGCCAGTGCTGATCCTTTGTGAATCCGACCACATCAAACCGGAAGGTTCTGCACCCGCGGCGGCCGTATTTTGCAATCCAGGCTGCGGCCGCGCGGAACAGATGTTTGCGCTTTGCCGGCGTCACCGCTTCCTGCGGGTATCCCCCTCTCAGACTGCTCCGATACTTGACTTCAATAAAGCACAGGGTCTCACCATCCGCGGCGACCAGATCCAGTTCTCCCTGCCGGCAGGTAAAATTCCGGTCCAGGATACGGTATCCGGCTTCTTCCAGCAGGGCGGCCGCCTTTTCCTCGTAACTCTTTCCGACAGCCCGGTGCCCGGACGGCCCAGAAAACGGACGCGGCTTTGCTTCCGATTCTGACGAAATTTCCGCTTTTCTTTGGATCCGTGCCGCAGCACCTCCGGCAGTTTCCACGGCATCAGAACCGGTACGCCGGCGCCTCATGGCACCCGCTGTCTTCGCAGCACCTCCGGCATCCTCCGCAGCGTCTGAAACTGCATCTTCGGCAGTTTCCACAGTGGACCCCGCTCCGGTCTCTTTCGTATCTCTCTGAAAAGTCTTTCCCTGATTCTCGAACAATGTTTCACACCCGGTTTCGGGCTGCTGTCCCCTGACAGGGAGCACGCAGCCTGCAGCAGACAGCTTCCCTGCAGAAGGCAGTACCCGCCTGAGAAAGCATTCAGACAGCGAGCCCGAAGCTGCAGTCCATCCTACTGCAGAAGGCAGTACCTGCCTGAGAAAGCATCAGCCGGCCGGCGTTTCCTGCTCCGTGAAATGGCCCGTGAACGACCGCCGGTGAATCGGGCAGAGCCCGTATTTCCGGATGGCGGCAATATGATCCGCCGTGCCGTAGCCCTTGTTCTTCGCAAAGCCGTATTCCGGGTACATTTGGTCATACTCCCGCATCATCCGGTCCCTGGTCACCTTGGCAATGATGCTGGCCGCCGCAACGGAAAAGCACTTCGCATCCGCTTTCACCAGCGCAATCTGGCACGCCGGAAGATCCGGAATTGTCACGGCGTCATTGATCGTCAGCGCCGGCCGTGGGCTGAGCTTTGCAAACGCGATGCGCATTGCGGCGTAATCCGCCTGCAGGATATTGATCTCATCGATTTTTTCCGCAGGCATGATCCCGACTCCCACGCTCACCGCGTTTTTGAGAATCACATCATACAATTCCTCCCGGCGTTTTTCCGGGACCTGCTTGGAATCGTTGATCCGGGAGTCGCAGAAATCCGGCGAAAGGATCACCGCAGCGGCCACCACCGGGCCGGCAAGAGGGCCCCGGCCCGCCTCATCGATGCCGCAGAATGCCTCTCCCCGGGCAAGATCCCTCTCACAGGCAATCATTGCCGCCGCGCGCTCCCGCTCTCGTTCTTCCCGCTCTGCTTTCGTCACTCTTCCTGTCCTTCCTCCGGCCGCTCCAGCGAAATCCGGCCCAGTCTTCCCGCGCGGAAATCCGTCAGGAGGAAACCGGAAGCCCGTCTGTAATCCACCTGTCCGTTCCGCACACAGCCCTTCTTCTGTGCAATCCGCTCCAGCATCTCCAGGCAGAGGGCCGTTCCCTCTCCTGCCCCGGCCGGAACCATCCTCTGCTCTGCCGCAGCGCGGACTTCCTCCGCCCGGATGCCGTAGCGGTTCTCGCAGACATCCGGATAGTATTCGTCCAGGATCGAGAGCAGTTCCATCGCGGGGTCCGTCAGGTCCAGAACCTCATCGCGCACCGATCCCGCAATTGCCAGGTGAAGGCCAGTCTTTGGATTTTCAAATTTCGGCCAGAGAAGTCCCGGCGTGTCCAGAAGACTGATGCCGTCCGCGCGGATCCACTGGTTGGCCTTCGTCACCCCCGGCCGGTTCCCCGTCTTCGCGGAGGCGCGTCCCGCCAGGGAATTGATCATCGTGGATTTTCCGACATTCGGAATGCCTGCGATCAAAGCCCGGATCTCCGTGTTCTGAATTCCCCGCCGGGCATCCGCTGCAAATTTGCTGCTGCAGGCTTCCCGCGCCAGAGCCAGTACCTTTTTCCGCATGCCGGCAGCCCGCACATCTGCCGGAATCGCCGGAATTCCCTGAGACGCAAAACGGCGGACCCAAGCGGAAGTTACCTGTTCGTCCGCCAGATCCGCCTTTGTCATCACCAGAATATGTGCCTTTCGCCCGGCAATCCGGTCGATGTCGGGATTTCTTCCGGACTCCGGTGTCCGCGCATCGGTCAGTTCGATCAGAAGATCCACCTTCGCCGCTTCTGCCTCGATGGACCGTCTCGCCTTGGCCATGTGGCCGGGATACCATTGTATTTCCATTCTGTAATTCCTGTTCTTTTGTTCAATCCGGGCTGCTCCTGCCGCACTCACGGAATCAGCAGGTGAAATGACGGGAGAAGATCCGAGGTATCCACGGACAGCCATGCGTCACCGATGATGTCGCTTCGGCTCACATTGCCGGGTGTCTCGGACCTGCTGTCCTGACTTCGCGACGGGTTATCGCCCAGGACGAAATATTCATCTTCTCCCAGCGCGACACCGCTTCCGCCCGCGCGCCCGGCGACATCGATGTTCTTGAGATACGCCGATTCCTCCGGCTGCTCCGTCCCGTTGATGAATATTTTTCCGTCCGAGATGGTGACCGTTTCCCCCGGGAGACCGACAATTCTCTTCAGTGAGATGCCGCCGTTATCCCGGAAGGCAACCACATCATACCGCTCCGGCGCGTGAAACAGATAGGCGATCCTGCAGACAAACACAAAGTCCCCGCCGGAAACAGCAGGCTCCATGGATCCGCCCGCTGCCGGGATCCGGAAGAAGACGTACAGAATGACAAAAAGCGCGGCAGCCACAGCCGCCGACAATCTGGCCAGAAACAGCAGGAAACGGCGCCCGCGTCCCTTTTTCCTCCGGCGTCCTCTGATCTCCTCCATATACCGCAAACTTCCTCCGTATATCCGGCAGAACCGCCGGATTCTGAAAAAGAGGCAGCTACAATCTTCATTGTATCTGCCTCTTCGTGATATGTTTTCCCGCGGATCCGATGACCGCAGCTGCCGCAGCAATGCGGACCGCTGTCCGCTGCACCGGCTGTCAGATGATCTCTCTGACCTTTGCCTTCTTGCCGGATCTCTGCTTCAGGTAGTTCAGCTTTGCTCTTCTGACCTTACCTTTGCGGACAACCTGCACGTCCTCCACAGACGGAGAGTGAAGCGGCCAGGTCTTCTCAACATATACGCCGTTGGAATTCTTTCTGACCGTGAACGTCTCGCGGACGCTTCCGTGCTGTCTCTTTACGACAACGCCCTCGAATGCCTGAATTCTCTCCTTGTCTCCTTCCTTGACCTTGGCGAGAACTCTGACGGTGTCACCGACATTGAACTGCGGAACGGTCTCTTTGAGCTGTTCCTTCTCGATCTTCTCGATAATTGTGGACATTTCTTCCTCCTGAGATTTTTCGGACGTTCATACCGGAGCATCTCCCCGGCAGCGGACCATCTCGCTGATTCATCTGCGTCAGTCTCTCTTCGCAGACCAAATAATTATATCATTCCTTGTCCCGCGCTGCAAGTGTTTTTTGTGCAAGTACTGCAATCGGGCAGCTGCCGGCTTTTCTCTCTGCACAGCTGTCTTTCCCGCCGCACAGGCAATGGTACAGGCAGCAGAGCGCAGGGCAGAGAAGTCATTTCCCTCGTGCACAGGCTTCTTCGTGCGCAGAATCCCGATCAGTTGCTGCTGTAGTTCGGCGCTTCCTTTGTGATCTGAATGTCGTGCGGATGGCTCTCACGCAGTCCGGCCGGCGTGATCTTGATGAATTTTGCCGTCCGGTGCAGCGTCTCGATATCCGGCGCACCGCAGTAGCCCATGCCGGAGCGGATGCCGCCGACCATCTGGAAGACGGTATCCTCCACCGTTCCACGGTACGGAACGCGTCCCTCGACGCCCTCCGGCACCAGTTTCTTGGCATCTTCCTGGAAATAGCGGTCCTTGGATCCGTTTTCCATGGCGGCGATGGATCCCATGCCGCGGTAAACCTTGTATTTTCTTCCCTGATAAATCTCGAAGCTTCCCGGTGCCTCGTCACAGCCCGCGAAGAGACTGCCCATCATGCAGACATTGCCGCCTGCCGCCAGCGCCTTGGTCATATCGCCGGAATACTTGATACCGCCGTCCGCGATGATCGGGACGCCGCTGTCCTTTGCCGCCTCGTAGCAGTCCATCACCGCCGTGATCTGCGGGACACCGATACCGGCAACCACACGCGTCGTGCAGATGGAACCGGGTCCGATGCCAACCTTGACCGCATCCGCGCCCGCCTCAATCAGGCATCTGGTGGCCTCTCCGGTCGCCACATTGCCGACGATGACCTGCAGATCCGGATAAGCGCCCTTGATCTCCTTCAGCGTGCGGATAATGTTTTTGGAGTGCCCGTGCGCGGAATCAATCACAATGCAGTCCACATGGGCTTTGACAAGGGCTTCCACCCGATCCAGCACGTTCTTGGTGACGCCCACCGCTGCGCCGCACAGAAGACGCCCCTTGGCGTCCTTGGCGGAGTTCGGGTATTTGATCTGCTTTTCGATGTCCTTGATGGTGATCAGGCCGCAGAGATTGTAGTCATCATCCACGATCGGCAGCTTCTCGACCTTTGCCTTCGCAAGGATCCGCTTTGCCTCCTCGATCGTTGTGCCGACCTTCGCCGTGACAAGATTTTTGGACGTCATGACCTCGCTGATCTTCCGGTTCGGGTCCGTCTCAAACTTCAGGTCCCGGTTGGTGATGATGCCGACCAGCTTTCTGCCCTGGGTGATCGGAACGCCGGAGATCCGGTATTTGGCGCAGAGCGCATCCGCCTCGCCGATCGTGTGATCCGGGGACAGGTAAATCGGATCGGTGATGATGCCGAACTCGGAACGCTTGACCATGTCAACTTCCTGGGCCTGCGCCTCGATCGACATGTTCTTGTGGATGATGCCGATGCCGCCCTGTCTGGCCATCGCGATCGCCATGCGGTGCTCTGTAACCGTATCCATGCCGGCACTCATCATCGGGATGTTGAGTTCAATGCTTTTCGTGAGCTTCGTCTTCAGGGAAATCATATTCGGTGTTACTTCCGAATACTGCGGTACGAGCAGAACGTCATCAAATGTAATCCCTTCTCCGATAATCTGAGCCATAATACCCTTTCTGCCTTCTCGGCGTTATTTGGAAATGCTGTGCTGGTTCGACGTGTTTGTATGGAAAGAAAAACCGCACGGTGCAGCCGTCCCGGCCGGGACGTGCGGAAAGTAACCGTGCGGTGCGATCCATCTGTGAAATAAGAATGTTACGCGATGCGGTTCGTCCCGTTTGCGGCATCGGCCAGGAAAATCTTGTGCGGTGCCACGGTCTTCATGCATTTGAGCACATGCTCATTCGGCTCAAAATAGATGACCTGCTGACCTCCCTTGCTGAACAGGATCGCATATTTCTTCGCATCGTTGCTCTTGTCGCCGGAGGAATAGTCAACCGGCTTGACGGTCGGATTGTTCTTGATGAAATCCAGATCATGGGATCCGAACGGGACAACCTTCTCAACGTCCGACATCGAAATCGTGATCATTCTCTTTCTCGACTTCTGGGAAAGGATCCGGTCGATGGAGAGCTCATTGGTGACGAAGATGTACTCGTACTCCACCTTGAAGCGCTGTGCGATGAAATAGAATGCCACGATGACCAGCATGAACGCGATGAAGCCGAACTGATTCATCATGGTAAAGAGGATGCTGCCCAGCAGCGCGATCACAAACAGAATCCAGGCCAGCGGAACCCATGCAGGCGTTTTTCTTTTCACCAGCCATTCAGCATAAATATCCTGATTCATTGATGCCTCCGCATTTGATTAGATTTTCACTATCATAACACAACCCGGAAAAAATGAAAAGGGCGTTTCCGCATCTTTCGCGGAAACGCCCTTTTCTGTATCCGCCGGATCAAACAGGCGGTTGATTACATCATATCGGGATTGGCTGCCGGAGCGGCCGGTGTCGGCTCCTTGATCTCTGCCACAACGGACTCGGTGGTCAGAAGGGTCGATGCGACACTGTTTGCGTTCTCCAGAGCCGTTCTCGTCACCTTGGTCGGATCCAGGATGCCTGCATCCACCATGTTGACATACTTCTCATTGTAAGCGTCAAATCCGACGCCCTCTTTGGACTCGCGGACCTGATTGACAATGACGGCGCCCTGCAGGCCGGCATTCTCCGCAATCAGATACAGCGGAGCTTCCAGCGCCTTGGCAATGATCTCGGCACCGGTCTTCTCATCGCCCGTCAGCGTGGCAGCGAGCTCGGAAACCTTCTTGGAAGCCGCAATGTAAGCGGTGCCGCCGCCCGGAACGATACCTTCCTCGACTGCAGCTCTCGTTGCATTCAGCGCATCCTCCATGCGGAGCTTTGCCTCTTTCATCTCGGTCTCGGTTGCAGCACCCACGCGGATGACTGCCACACCGCCGGCAAGCTTTGCCAGTCTCTCCTGCAGCTTCTCTCTGTCGAAATCAGAAGTGGTCTCGGAGATCTGCTTTCTGATCTGCTCAACTCTCGCCTTGATGTCTTCCGTCTTGCCGCCGCCGTCAACGATGGTGGTGTTGTCCTTGTCAACCTTGACGGACTTTGCGCGGCCGAGCATCTGCATGGTGGCATCCTTCAGCTCATAGCCCAGATCGGAGGAAATCACCGTGCCGCCGGTCAGGATGGCCAGATCCTGCAGCATGTCTTTTCTTCTGTCGCCATAGCCAGGTGCCTTGACGCCGACAACCTTGAAGGTGCCTCTCAGCTTGTTGACAATCAGGGTGGTCAGAGCCTCGCCCTCGATGTCATCCGCGACAATCAGAAGGCTTGCACCGGACTGGACAATCTGCTCCAGAAGCGGCAGGATGTCCTGGATGTTCGCAATCTTCTTGTCGGTGATCAGGATGTACGGATTGTCGAGAACGGCTTCCATCTTCTCATTGTCCGTCACCATGTAAGAGGAAATGTATCCTCTGTCAAACTGCATACCTTCGACCAGGTCCAGCTCGGTCTTCATGGTCTTGGACTCTTCCACGGTGATGACGCCGTCCTTGGAAACCTTCTCCATGGCGTCTGCCACCATCTCTCCCACCTGATCATCGGAGGAAGAAATCGCTGCAACCCTTGCCATCTGGGACTTGCTGCTGATCGGCTGGCTCATGCGCTTGATCTCATCGACCGCTGCCTCGGTTGCCTTCTTCATTCCCTTGCGGAGAACGATCGGATTGGCGCCTGCTGCAAGGTTGCGGATTCCTTCGTGAACCATTGCCTGGGTCAGAACGGTTGCGGTCGTGGTGCCGTCGCCGGCCACATCATTGGTCTTCGTCGCAACTTCCTTGACCAGCTGTGCGCCCATGTTCTCGAACGGATCCTTGAGCTCGATCTCCTTTGCGATGGTAACACCATCGTTGGTGATCAACGGTGTTCCATAGCTCTTGTCCAGAACAACGTTTCTGCCCTTCGGTCCGAGGGTGACACGGACTGTATTCGCAAGCTTATCTACACCGGCCTCGAGAGCCTCTCTTGCCTCTGCGCCGAACTTAATATCCTTTGCCATAATGAAATTCCTCCTGATTTCCCTGTAATCTCAGATCTGCAGTCTGTTTTCCTTCCGGCGGTCTGCAGTCTGTTGCGATCGCCGGATCCATCTGACTGATTTCGGATTAGTCCTCAACAACCGCGAGAATATCACTCTGCTTGACGATGATGTACTCTGTGTCGTCCAGCTTGACGGTTGTGCCGGCATACTTGGAATAAATGACGTTCTGTCCGACGGAAACCTGCATCTTGACTTCCTTGCCGTCGATCACGCCGCCCGGTCCTACAGCGAGAACTTCTGCCTGCTGCGGCTTTTCCTTCTCATTACCCGGAAGAACAATTCCGGACTTTGTGGTCTTCTCCGCTTCCTGCGGCTTTAATACAACGCGATCTCCAAGTGGTACAAGCTTCATGATATTACCTCCCAAACAGCATAATCTTGATCAATCGCTTAGTAGCACTCGATTCAATTGAGTGCTAATCACGATGCCTTTATATTACTTTCTTCAAGGGGTAAAAGCAAGTCTGCTTAGTGGCAAAAATCTTCTGATATCTTTTGTTTTTTATTGTTTTCTTCGTTTTTTGCCTGTTATCTCACTTTTCAGAAAGTTTGATAAATGTCCGGCTGCCCGCGCAGGGACCAAAGTCTTTTCTTTTTTGGAAGCGTGTACTATAATAATTTGGAAAAACGAATGAGGATGTGCCTTGCAGCGGCGTTTCTGCCGGTGCTTCCTGACAGCCGGTTCTGCCGGCCGCTGCTGTTTCCGGTTATCAGAGTCAGGGACATACAGGTACACCGCATGACAGTTTTTTTGCGCATAATCAGCACAGATCTGTGACGATTATCATATTACCGTGTAAAACGAAAGGAGCCTCCAATGGGAAAATTTCTGAAAGGTCTGGCCAAGTTCACCGTCGGCGCTGCCGCAGTCACCCTCTGTGCTGCCGGAGCCTACTATGTGATGAAAAAGCTGAAGAATGACGATGCGCCGAAGGACGACGATACGGAATCCGGCGATCTGAACTCCTTTGACGGCTCTTCCGCGGAAGAAGAGGACGAGGAAGCCGAGGAAGAAGCGCCGAAGAAGGATTCCGTCAACCGCAAGTATGTGAACATCGTTCTCGACTGGGAAAAGAAGGACGGAGAAACAGACGGTTCCGACAAGGACGGCAGCAGCGAGAAATCTTCTGATGCCGAGGCGGCGGACGATGCGAAGGCGGACGCTTCCGAAAAGGATGCCGCTGAGGACAAGGCAGAGGAAGCTCCGGACGAGAATGCTGCCGCAGAGGATGCGGATACAGCTTCTGCCGGGAATTCGGAAGAAGCTGCGGAAGACAGTGCCGATACCGACAAGCCGGAGACATCCGAAGGCAGTGACACCGCGGAGGATGCGGATTCCGCAGAAGACACTGCTGCAGCCTCCCCGGAGGGAGACACCCCGAAGGATTCTGTCACCGAACTGAAAGACTGAAGCGGGAAAAGATTTCGCAAAAAGCCGTGTGATCCAAAAGGATCGAACAGCATCAAACAGAAAGTTGAGAAGAAAGCCGCCGGATGCGTGATGCGC
>OMZJ01000037.1 GCA_900315495.1 uncultured Lachnospiraceae bacterium | reverse complement strand
ATGATCAGGGTGATGATCGGGTAGAAGAGGTAGGGGATCGCGCTGCAGTAGGCGGCGAGCGCGCTCTTGAATCCCAGGGCCTTCACGCTGTCCTGCTGGTAGAAGAGGCTGGCGTAGAAGACGGCCCAGGTGGAAAACGGGAGGAGAACGCACACCGGCGCGCCGGTGGAATCCAGAAGGTAGGCTAACGTCTCGCGCGGAAGCTTCTGCCGGTCGCTGATCTTCTTCATGCAGGCGCCGATGGAGAGCACGTTCAGGTAATCATCCACGAAGATCAGAATGCCCATCACGAAGGTGGTGAGCAGGGTCTTTTTCTGCGTGTTGCAGAATTTGGAAATGATCTTGGCGAAGCCGAAGCTTCCCTTGCTGGCGGTGAGCAGGCTGATCAGGCCGCCGAACAGGAGACAGACCAGCATGACCCAGACATTGTCGGCGAGCATGTCCTGGAGGGACTGTGCCCAGCCCGACAGAAAACCCGTCCCGTACAGAAAGACCGCGCAGATCATGGATCCGGCAATCATGCATTCGACGCATCGCTTGGTGATGACGGCGAATACAATAATAACGAGCGTGATGATGATGGCGACAAGCCCCAGATTCAGGTCCATCGATCAACCCTCCTTCGAAAAAAGGGCATACTCTTTCCAGAGCATGCCCCTTTGCTGACTGTCTTGTGCAGACCGCACGCCTGTGCTTCTGCCGGCGGGTCCACCGGTATTCGACCGGTTCCTTCCAACCGTTTATTTTACCAGCTTCTTACGGGTGTCCGCCAGTGCCTCGTCCATTCTGGACAGGACATCTTTCATATCCTGCTGCGAGATGACGGAGGTCGGCTCGAAGCGGATGGTCTTGGCGTTCACCAGCGTTCCGGCGGTCAGGACGCGCCGTGCGAACAGGCCCTTGGAGGTCTCGTAGCCCAGATCGGTGGAGTGGAACTCTACCGCGAGCATCAGGCCGGTTCCGCGCACTTCATAGATGATGTCCGGATACTTTTCCGCCAGCTTCTGCAGTCCTGCCTTGAGGAATTCGCCCTTTTCTTTACACACCCGCGGCGTGTCATGCACCAGCATGTAGCGGATGGTGGCCAGCGCAGCCGCGCAGCACAAGGGGTTTCCGCCGAAGGTCGGCGAGCCGAGCAGCCACGGGTTGTCGATCAGCTGCTGATTCCACATCTTCGGCTTGAAGATGATTCCGGTGATCGGGAGAATGCCACCGCCGAAGGCCTTGCCGAAGGTCATGATATCCGGGGTGACGCCCTCGTACTCACAGCGCCACATCGTTCCGGTGCGGCCCATGCCGGTCTGGATCTCATCGAAGATCAGCGCCACGCCGGTCTCGTCGCAGATCTTGCGGACCTCGGTCAGATAGCCGTCCGGCGGAACAATGACGCCTGCCTCGCCCTGGATCGGCTCCAGAATAACCGCGGCCACGCCCTCGCCGACCGCCTGCAGGTTCTTGATTGCCTTGCGGATATCCTCAGCCACGCCGTACTGGACGTGCTGCACCTGCTGCACCATCGGGGTGTAGGGGACACGGTAGGTGTTCTTGCCGCCGACGGAGATGGCGCCCATGGACTTGCCGTGGAACGCGCCGACCGTGGAGATGTACCAGCGCCCGCCGGTTGCGATGCGGGCCAGCTTCAGCGCCATTTCAACGGCCTCTGCGCCGCCGTTGGTGAAGAAGCACTGCTGCAGGTCGCCCGGCGTGATGTCGGCCATGGCCTTTGCCAGGTATCCGCGGAGCGGATCCAGCAGCTCCTGGGAATGGAGCGCCTGGTGCTTCAGCTGCTTTTCCACCACATCCATGATCTCCGGATTCCGGTGGCCGCACGTGTAAATGCCGAAACCGCCGAGGCAGTCGATGAATTTCTCGTCGTTGAGGCCGTAGATGTAGGCCCCCTCATCATACCACTCGAGAACCGCATTGTTCTTATCGTCAGAGGAAACGGATTTTCTGTACTTCAGCCAGCCCGGGCTGACATAGTTGTCGAAATAGTTCAGGGTGTCCTTCACCATTTCTTTCTTTTCATCCGGCGTGATATCCTTCGTGTCCTTGCCGATCAGTCCGATGATGCCGTCCAGATCCTTGATAACCTGTTCCTTGGGTGCCTCTGCCATATCTTCGCCTCCTGAGATTGATGGAACAAAAAAAGGGCGCATGGAATCTCTTCCAATACGCCCTTGTATTGCTCGTGACAGATATTTCGTTTCTGTGACTATCATATCAGCCGGAGAGGCGGAGGGAAATCACCCGCAGACCGTACTTTTCCGGCAGGCATACCACAGACAGAGCGGAAAATACGCTTTCCGGCTTGCTTTCGTACGCAATATGGAGTATATATTTTTTAGAAATGATAAAAACCGGCAAGGCAGCAGACAGAGAGACTCACAGACAGCGAGGAAACGAGGATATGATGGAACGAAACGAAGCGATGGTACTGGATGATATTCTGTACCACTTATATGATGCGGAAGATTTCACAGCGATCCGCCGCGGCCTGCTGGAGCGCCTGCACATGCTGGTGCAGTTTTCCTATGCAAGCATTCTGCGGATTGAAACGAACGGCGGGCGGATGGTTTTCCGGGATCCGCTGTGTGTGCCGGAGGCACTTCTTCCGATGGAAGAACAGTACATCCGGATTGCGGAGGAGGATCACACCCTGTGGAGCACAGACCGGGAGCGGTCCGGCGTAATCTGTGAGAGCAGCATGCTCTCCGACGAGGCCAGGCTGTCCACACCCGTCTACCGGCAGTGCTACGCCCGCTGGAATATCTACGACACGCTGCAGGTCAACATTGCGTACCACGGGCTGGCGCTGGGTGTCCTGACCCTGTACCGGACCCGGGCCGAAGGGACCTTCCGGGAGGAGGACGTGTTCAGCATGAATATCATTTCCCACCATCTGAACCGTCTGTTCTACCGGCGGCTGGTCGCCGAAAATCCCGCCGGGAGACGCGCCGCGCGGGTTCAGGGCATGGAAGAGAAATACGGCCTGACCCGGCGGGAGGGCGAAATCCTGGCGCGCCTCCTGACCGGGGCGTCCGATGAAGACATTGCCGCGGCACTTGTGATTGCGCCGGGAACCCTGAAAAAACACCTGCAGCACATCTACCGGAAGCTTCAGATTACGGCGCGGTGGGAGCTTCTGAAATTTACAGAAGAGGGAGGAGCGATTCCCGGGTGACGGCCGGGGAGGAGTCGTTTTTCTACGGCCTGCTCGGCCACGACGGGATTCCGACACCCAACTACCGGGAATACCAGAAAATCGCGGCGGACATGAAAAAGCTGGACCAGTATGCGGGCGGAGAGAAACTGACCGTGGCTGCCGGAGAGCGGAAGCTCCGGCTGAAAACAGAGTATTACGAGATTCTGGAACTGCATTCGGCCAGACCATACGCCGTCTTGGAAGGGAAGGATCTCTGTGCGGTCTCCGTGAATTCCTATGGGAAGGGAAAAGTCTTTTATACAGCGCTGAGGGCCGATGCGGATCTTCTTTTCTGGCTGGTGGAACAGCTGACGGAGGAACTCGGCCTGAAACACGGCCTGCCGGCGCCGGAAGGCGTGCAGGCCAGGAAAATTGCCGAAGGACAGTACTTTTTTGTAAACACAACGGACAATCCGGTGGAAATTGCGCTGCCGCAGGCGGGGAAAGGCGTCCTCTCCGGGAATTTCTATCAGGATCGGATGACTTTGCAGGGATATGATGCGGAGCTGATTGTGGCGGAGAGGGAAGGATAATTGCGCAGGTCATGGACAGAGGCAGTGGCCGGATTTTTTCTTCGAACCGACGGAAGGCACAGAAACTACGGGCGGACAATTACATGGTTGTGGTGAGACGACTTTTCCGGATGATATTGCGGGGAAATAAACAGGAATAAGCCCTCCATCTTAACCGGTTTTATGGAGAAAAAGCGGCAGAAACCTTGATTTTTCAACGGTTCTGCCGCTTTTGAATTGTAGTAAACTGCTGGTGTTTCGGGTTATGTTGAGAAAACGCATTATCCGCAGCAACATCGGAAAATGCTTGCCTTGTTTACGGATGTGATCTTTTTCAATTTTTTCATGGAAACGTATTGACATTATTCATAGATAATTATAATATCTGTTATAGAAATACATCAAGGGAGTGTATTGCTGGAAGGGGCAGGAGCCGGGAACGGAAAACCAAATCCTTAACATGGACGAAAGCTGGTGATTGCAATGGATATTTCGGACAAGAGTGTTATGGCGCTATGGGCAAAAAAAGAGGAGCACGCGGGCAGGCTTTTCTGGCTTCCATTGACAGTACATCTGACAGATACCATGAATGTATGCAGATGGCTCTTCGAAATCTGGATCAGCAACAGCCAGAGAACGTTTTGCTTAGAATCCATGCAGCCGTCAGACGAAGAAAAGGCTTCCGATCTGGCTGCATTTCTTGGTGCGGTACATGATATTGGAAAGGCAACACCGGCTTTTCAAGTACAGAAGGGCTACAGCAATTCACCGGATCTGGATGCGGCGCTCCTGGAAAAACTTGAGCGGGCAGGATTTTCCGGGATATCCGGGTTATCGCTTGCTGAACCGAAGAGAACACATCATTCGATTGCGGGAGAGTATCTGTTAAAAAGAGA
>OMZJ01000085.1 GCA_900315495.1 uncultured Lachnospiraceae bacterium | reverse complement strand
ATGAATCTTCCGGCATCGGCCTCTCCAATATAGACAAGCGCCTCCGGCTCTGTTTCGGTGAGGAATACGGCCTGAATATCGAGAGCACCGTCGGCAGCGGGACTTCCGTGACTGTGCGGATCCCGGAGAAGCGGCCGTCGCATTCCCCCGCGTGAAACGAAGCATTTCGGCGGATCGATCAGGCAGGAACTCATAGGAACAATTCGATGAATCGATCCATCAGAAACCGCAGCAAGCAATTCGATGGATTGGTCAACGAGAACCTGATGAAACAAACAATGCCAGATGCACGGCAGTCTCATTCTGCCGTGCATCTGGCTTTCTTCTGGCATTTTCTCTTTTCGCACGCCGTGCACAGGTTGTTTCTCCCCCCTGCACGGTTTCATGCTGATTCAGGCCTCAATCCTTGAAAATCTTCTGGGCGAAATCTCTCAGGCACATCCGCCAGACGTTCCAGTCGTGGATGCCCGGATAGATTTTTCTTTCCGCCTCAAAGTGATCTTCCTTCAGCAGCTCATCATCCTCGAGGAAATGCGCCAGGAAGGGATCGTGGTCGCCAATGGCGCGGAAGAATGTGTGAAACTGCTTCCGGAATTCGGGACCTCCGCGAAGCGCCTCCAGATGCTGATTCGCAGACGCCCTGCGGGCCGTGCCGTCCAGCGCACTGCCGCTGATCAAGTCCCGCAGGAATCCGCTGAAGATTCCGGCCTCCGAAAACATCTCCGGGTGCCGGCAGACCAGCATGGAGGTCTGCACGGATCCCATGGAAAGACCGGCCATGCCGCGCAGCGCCTTCTTTCCGCCGCAGTGATACTTCGATTCCACAAACGGAATCACATCCTGCAGCAGCATCGGCTCAAACAGCATGTGATCCACCACATGCCCGCAGGGCGCGGCGTCATTTTTCTTCTGCACCATGCCGTTGTTCATCACCATGACAAACGGCACAGCTTTTCCCGCGGCGATCAGGTTGTCCAGGATCAGATTTGCACGCCCGGTTGCGATCCAGCCGGTTTCATTTTCCCCGTGTCCGTGCTGCAGATACAGCACCGGATAGGTTTTCTCCGGGTGTTCGTCATAGGACGGCGGCGTATAGATGGTGCAGCGCTCCCACTCGCCCGTCACTTTGGAAAAGAAGTGTTCCGCACGCACGCATCCGTGGGGCACATCCCGCAGCTGATACCAGTCATCGTCCGGCGTGCGCAGCTCAATGTAGTTGTACGGGCGGCTGTAACCGTAGCCGATCGGCAGCAGCGGCGTGAGGACCTCCCTGCCGTCCACCGCGATCTGCACGTAATTGATGCCGGTGGCAAAGGGAAGCTGCAGCGTGAACACATCCTCCTGTTCTGAGGATTTCGCGAACGGATATTCCTTCTCCGCAACCGTCAGCGTGACACGCTGCGCGCCTTTTTCATACAGGCGGAGTACGGGCTTTCCATTTTCATATACAACCGGCTCCGGATTCTCCCCGTAGGGAAGGACCGGATTAAAGGCTAAATACTGCATTTTCCCTCCTTGCACATGTTCCAGGTGCGGGCATCCTGCACTGCCGCAGACATGCCTGGTTCGTTTTTCTCCATGCTCTGATTCCCGCGGCAGCCGACTGCGCTCTTTCCGCAATTGTCACCGGGCGGATGCCGCCTCCGGAATCGCCAGACTGTTTCTGGTGCCCTCCGGGATTCCCGCCAGGAACGAAAACGCCGGATCCATCATGGCTTCCCACGTATCGATGTCATGATTGCCGTGATTCTGCCAGCGGCGGCAGGGAATGCCGGCCTGATCCAGCACCTGCAGAAAATCCTTCACCTGCCGCCATACTGCAATATCATGATCGCCGCATCCGACGAACAGTTCCGGGATTTCTGCGGGATTTGTCTCCGGATAGATTTTCCGAAGATTCCACGGACCGTTCTCATAGGCCTCGAGCGATCCGAACAGATTGGCAAATTCATCCGGCCCGAAGCCGCCCTCCCTCGCATGGGAAAACAGTTCCCCGGGATCGGCGGCCGGCGAGAGCGCCGCTATTCTGGAAAATACCTTCCGATACCGGAGTCCGTTGAGGAGCGCACCGTATCCGCCCATCGAGATGCCCGCGATATAGGTATCCTCACGGCGGTCGGACAGCCGGAACATCTCACGGGTGCGCGCGACCAGTTCCTCGCCGATAAACCGGCTCCAGCTGGCATTCCGCTCCGGATGATCGATGTAGAAAGCATTCTGGCCGTTTGGAATGACAACACAGAGTCCCTTCAGCTCCGCTTGTTTGCGGATGGGCAACATGGTATAGATACTCGTGCAGTCTCCGCTGTAGCCCGGCAGGAGATAAACCGTCCGGTACGGAGGCTCGGCATCGGAGCCGAACGGGCCTTTCTCCGGGATGAATACCGCTGCCGAGACGTTCTGCGACAGCGTCTGCGAGAGAAAATGAATTTCACAGAATGCCATCCTCAATCTCCCATCCTTTTCAGCAGCCACTCCACGCCGTTTCCGATGTACTGATTCCAGAATTTCCAGTCGTGGACGCCCGGGCCTTCCTCATACTTCAGGTCCGCATGGCGCTCCTCCAGGAAGCGCCGGAAGGTCTGGTTGTCGTTGTACAGGAAATCCTCCGTGCCGATGGCCATATAAATGGAGGGAATCACATGCCCCTCCCTGGCCAGCCGGTCATAGAGCACCTCCGGATTGGCATCGGACGCCAGCACATGGTCCAGATCTCCGAACACCTCATGGTAATAGTCGAAGTTTGCCATGATATCCTGCTGGATCGTCCCCGGCTTCATTCCCGCAATCGCATGGAGAATCAGGGCTGACGAGAGCGCAATCACCCCGCCGAAGGTGTCAGGCCATGCCAGGCCGGTGTGCAGCGCGCCGAACCCGCCCATGGAAAGCCCGCCGACCAGGGTGTCTTCCCGGCGGTCGGACAGTCCGAAGGCCTTCCGGGTGAAGTCCACGATCTCCTTCCCGGTAAAAGTGCAGTACTGGCGGCCGCTCGCCGGGCGGTCCAGATAAAACTCGTTGCCGCCGTTCACCATGATCACGTTCAGGTTGTATTTTGCGGCGACATCCTCGGCGATGCCGTTGTACTCCCAGTCCGCGTCATTGCCGGAATAGCCGTGCAGAAGGTACAAGGTCTTTGCCGGGCGATTGTAATACGAATTATTCTGCCGGATAAAGGGCGGGAAATCATCCGTCAGAACAAAGCTGAAATTGACCTGACCGCAAAGCGCGGCCGAATAGAAACGCATTCTCCCTGTAGCCACTGATTCTCCTCTCTGTGCATGCTGCCCGATCTGCGGCGGCGGATTC
>OMZJ01000076.1 GCA_900315495.1 uncultured Lachnospiraceae bacterium | reverse complement strand
GCTCCGCCCGCCGCGCCGCGTTTCAAAACGAAAATTTTCGTAAATTCGCAGTCTGTCGTCTTGACTTTTTATTTTGGAAAGATGATACTGGAGGAGTGATATCTATACATATGTATAATTTATCGTATTGGTATACTGTTATTATTAGATTCTCTCACGCAGGCGGAGCTGCTCTCTCCAGAATCTTCGGACACCCCGATCGGAGACACCCGTTTGTCCTGCGGACAGCAGTTCCGGGAGGCATATTGCAATGAAAATCGTATTTATCACGCCGACCAGTGCACTGCGCCGCATGTGGATCTATCGCCAGAACGGAAAGATCTACGGCCAGTCCAACTCCATCACCGGGCCTCTGATTCTGGGCGGAATCCTGAAAAAGGCCGGGTATGACGTGGAAGTCTATGAGGAGCTGAACGGCTCTGTGGACTATGACAAGCTGATCCCGACCACCGATATCTTTTGTATCAGCATCATGACCGCTTCCGCCGAGCGCGGATTCGAGCTCGCCGACCGCATTCATCGGGAAGGCCACGCGAGGGTCCTGATGGGCGGATTTCACGCCACCTGCTGTCCGGAGGAATGCGCAAAGCACGCGGACCAGGTTCTGACCGGAGAAGGGGAAAAGATCATTCTGGATGTCGTCGAGGGGAGACTCACGGACAAGATTGTCCGGGGGATTCCGATCGAAAATCTGGATGAGGTGCCGTTTCCGGACTACTCGATTCTGAAGACGCCCTGCCAGGCGGCCAACGTGATCTCCACCCGCGGCTGCCCCTTCCGCTGCACGTTCTGCACCACGTCGCGCATGTTCGCGCCCTACCGCAAGCGCAGTATCGACAACGTCATCGCCGAAATCCGCATGTACAAACAGATGGGGTTCAAATACCTCAATTTCGAGGATGACAACTTCACGGCGGACAAGGAGCGCGCCAAGGAAATCTGCCGGCGGATGATCGCCGAGGGGCTGACCTTCAAGGAGACCTTCTTCTTCGGCCGGACCGACATGGCCAACGACGAGGAACTCCTGACGCTCCTGCACGACGCGCACCTGACCCGGGTCCTGATCGGCATCGAATCGCTGAACCAGAAAGCCCTGGATTCCGTCAACAAGCATCAAAACATCGAAAACATCCGGCGGGCGGGAGAGGCCTGCCGCCGGCACGGAATCCGGCTGATCGCCAGCATTGTCCTGGGGCTGGACGAGGATACGGCGGAGGATATGCAGCGGTCCGTGGATTTTGCCAGATCCATCGATGCCTATCAGCTGCAGCTGACATCCTGACGCCCTACCCCGGCACACCGGTCTACGAGAAGATGAAGAAAGAGGGGCGGATGCTGGACTTTGCCAAATGGTCCTGGTTTGACATGATGAATGTGACCTTCCAGCCCAAAAACCTGTCCCCGTGGGACCTGCAGAACGAATTTTACAAGCTCTCCCGCCGTTTTTACAACTTCAACTCCTGTTTCCGCATCGGAAAGCTCTTCGGCAGGGAATACGGCTGGCGGCGCTACGGCCTGTCGGTGGCGGCGTTCTGGGGCCCGCTTGCGGCCCGGATCGCTTCCAAAGTAGCGAAGGGAACTTCCTACTACAAGCTGCGCCATGCAGAATGGATGTTTGCTCCGGCACAGACAGAATCCGCACAGACAGCCTGACGAGGGATATCCCCGCATAGCCGCGAATGAGACGAACCTTGAAAAGACCCCCGGAAGATTCTCGCTGGAGAATCTTCCGGGGGTCCTGTTTTCCGCCTGTTCTTCCGGCGTTTTTCCTTCCGGAACTTCCCCTTCTGCGGGGACGTAGTCCGGATGGTTGGATTTCCAGAGGCGGTCCGCCGTCGGCTTCCACTCTCTGGCATATTCGTCACCTGCCGTGTCCTTGCATCTGGCCTGAAGGTTCTTTATTTGTTGTAGATCAGCGCCATCATCACCATGTCCTGGTCAGAGGGATTCTCCATCCCGTGGCTCTGGCCGACTTCGATATAGCATACGTCGCCCGGACCGACCGGCACGCGGGACCCGTCCGTGTCGATGAAGACTCCGTGTCCGGACAGAACAAAGTACTGCTCCGTGTTGTCGATATGCTGGTGATATCCGATGCTGCTGCCTGCCGGCAGAGTAACCCTCGCGTACAGCGAACCGTGGCCGTTGAATTCATCCTTTGTGATGACATCCTCGAAAATGACGGTTCCATGTCCACCGCGCACATCTTTCATCTCGCGTCTGACTGTCTTTCTGACCATTTTTCTCCTCTCTTTCTGACATTTGCACTTTGCGGCATGCTTCCCCGGAAAACCGTTCTCCGCTCCCCTGCCGTGGGCCGGCAGAGAGAAGCATGGCATCCGACGACACTACAATACCACAAAAAAGCGGGTATCGAATCATTTCCATTTATGATTCGATACCCGCTACTGATCACTGTCCAATGGTTTATACCTCCCATATGAGACTGTCTGCAGTCACCTTATTTCGATTTTCTTTGTTGATCTGCACCGGTATCTCTTTTCGCTTCCTGAACCCCTCTGTTGCTCTGCAGGCATTCATGAAACAATTTTCCGGTTCTCTAAGATGACGCTTCCGGATATTCAGTTTTCAATCTGCAAGTCAATTCAATGAGTAATCGTTGAGCGAATCCGTTTCGGTGAATCATCAAACGACTTTAAAAGATTTCTCACTACTCTGCAGCCTGTCAGTCAAGTACCGTTTTCCGTCGTCTTTTTTTTCTCTCTGTGTCTGCGCTTCAAATTCCTCCCGACCCGCTTTCTCGTCACCGGTCTGAATTCCTCTGTCCGCTTTAAACACGTTTGAAAACTTTTGATTGAAGAATCCTGCATTTCGCCATCCTGGCCCTGTCCCGGTTTTTAAGCCGTCAGAACATTACTACCTAGTACTTCGGTTTATCCTCCTTTTCTTTAGAATTCTCTCAAGACTTCTTTTCTTTGTAAAGCTCTCATCCTCTGTGCTTTACTTTCTCCTTTCTTCTTATCTCTCTGTCTGGCTATAATATACAATACCGCTCCGAATTTGTCAAGCGATTTTCCATATTTCATTCATTATTTTTTCTATGGTCGTGATTTGCGCCTTTTGTATGTAATTATCTGATTTATTCCGCTATTTTGTGCGATGCCTTCCGCGATATATCTGACTATTCTATTCAATATTTCCCGGCATTTCCATTTCTCATCCGGTTTCCGGTCCTGCCTCTCCCCGTTTTTCTCCGTAAAAAAAGGCGCCCCGTCAGAAGAGCGCCCACATTGTCTTGAAAAATTTTACTGGAAAACTGCAGATCAGGAAAGCGGAAAACCTGTGCGCCGGGACACTCAGCGATCGAGCGTCCGCATGGTTTTTCGGAAAAGGACGGCCATGATAGCCAGCGTGACC
>OMZJ01000092.1 GCA_900315495.1 uncultured Lachnospiraceae bacterium | reverse complement strand
AGCGCGGGACCTCCCGCGCTCCTCTTCGGTTTCTCCGGCCGCGGCCGGAAAATTTTTTCAGACTGCAAACCTTCCTTCAGACAGCAGGTCTGCCTCCCGGAAAGCCTGCGGAACGATCACTCTTCTGCTCTCTCTTTGTAATGATGCGCATCCTCCAGCAGCATATCCTTCACCTTCATCAGGCGGACCTGGGTGCTGCGCTCATTCTCATCCAGTTTCATGGAGATATAGCGGATGTTTTCCTGCGTCTGCGGGATGATCACATGCTCCAGCGCATTCACGCGCCGGCGCGTCTTCTCAATCTCCGCCGACATCAGCTGACAGGATTTTTCCACCTCCGCCAGCTTCAGCATATCCGGGAACACATCTGCGAGGGACTTCACCGCCCCGTCCAGATCCCCGGAGGTGAACGCAAAGCCGTAGGAATAGATGTCATTCTCGTCGGCGGTCCTGGTCTTGTAGTCCAGCACCGGGATGTCGACGCTCATGACGTTCTTCTTCCCCTCCGTGAGATAGACTTCCTGCTTCGGCGCCATCAGGGCAGATTTCAGGGCCTCCTCCGACATTCCGGCCTTTGCCAGGACAAAGTTGCGGTTGGCATTCCGGATTCCCTCCTCCACCTTTCTGCGCAGCTCCATGTTCTCGCGGGCGAGATCCAGAAACTGCCTCATCAGCTCATCCCGCTTGTCCTTGAGAAGCCGGTGTCCCTTCACGGCGGTCACCAGCTTCTGTTTCTGGCGGGTCAGCTCCATTCTGGTAGGATTTACCTGTGAACCGGCCATTCTCTCCTCCCGTCCGATTATTTCTTCTCGTAGTACCGGTCGAGCAGCTCATCGCTGATTCGCTTCAGCTCGGACCGCGGCAGCATGCGCAGCAGATCCCAGCCGATGTCCAGCGTCTCCTCGATGCTGCGGTCCGTATTGTAACCCTGGTTGAGGTATTTCTCCTCAAACGCATCGGCAAACTTCGCATACAGAAGGTCCATATCGGTCAGCGCGGCTTCGCCGAGGACCAGCATCAGTTCCTTCGCATCCTTGCCTCTCGCGTAGGCGGCGAACAGCTGGTTCATGGTAGCCGCATGGTCCTCGCGGGTCTTGCCCTTGCCGATTCCCTTGTCCTTCAGACGCGACAGCGAGGGGAGGACATCCACCGGCGGCTGAATTCCGCGGCGGTAGAGCTCACGGCTCAGGATGATCTGTCCCTCGGTGATGTAGCCGGTCAGGTCGGGGATCGGGTGCGTCTTGTCATCCTCCGGCATGGTCAGAATCGGGATCAGGGTGATGGAACCCTTCTTGCCCTTCAGGCGGCCCGCGCGTTCATACATCTGCGCCAGGTCCGTATACATGTATCCGGGATAACCGCGGCGGCCCGGCACTTCCTTGCGCGCCGCCGAAATCTCACGCAGCGAATCCGCGTAGTTGGTGATATCAGTCATGATGACCAGGACGTGCATGTCCTTCTCAAATGCCAGATACTCCGCCGCCGTCAGTGCCATGTGCGGTGTGGAAATCCGCTCGACAGCCGGGTCATTGGCCAGGTTCAGGAACAGGACCGTGCGGTCCAGCGCTCCCGATTCGCGGAAGGACTCCTGGAAGAAGTTGGCCTCCTCGAAGGTGATGCCCATGGCCGCGAAGACCACGGCAAACGGCTCGTTCGTCCCGCGCACCTTCGCCTGACGGGCGATCTGTGCGGCCAGCTGCGAGTGCGGCAGGCCGGATGCCGAGAAGATCGGCAGCTTCTGGCCGCGGACCAGCGTGTTCAGTCCGTCGATCGCGGATACGCCCGTCTGGATGAATTCAGCCGGATACTCCCGGGCCGCCGGATTCATCGGCAGTCCGTTGATGTCCATATGCTTTTCCGGAAGAATCGCCGGGCCGCCGTCGATGACATTGCCCATGCCGTCAAAGACGCGCCCCAGCATATCGCCGGAAACACCCAGCTCCATCGGATGGCCCAGGAAGCGGACCTTGGAGTTGGACAGGTTGATGCCCGTGGAGGATTCAAACAGCTGAACCAGGGCGTTCCCGCCGTCGATCTCCAGCACACGGCATCTTCTCTTCTCGCCGTCCGCCAGCTCGATCTCACCCATCTCCTGGTATTTAACGTTCTCGACGTCTTTGACCAGCATCAGAGGACCGGTGACTTCCTGTATGGTGCGATATTCCTTTGCCATTCCTTATGCCTCCTCCTTTGCCTTCGCGACCAGCGACGCAAATTCCTTCGCCATCTCCTCATTCACGTCGATGAAATGATTGTCAATGTCATCCTCGTGAACGTATTTGAAACGGCCGATCTGCTCGCGCACCTGCATGCCGGAGATGTCGTTGATCTGTGCGCCCTGCTTCAGCGCCGAGACGCCGCCCTCGTAGAAGGCATAGACCAGCTTCATCATGTAGTACTGCTTGCGGAGGGACGTATAGGTGTCCACTTCGTCAAAGGAATTCTGGTGCAGGAAATCCTCGCGGATGGACCTTGCCGCCTCCATCTTCAGGCGGTCCTGCGGGGAAAGGGCATCCATACCGACCATCTGAACAATCTCGTTCAGGGAAGCCTCATCCTGCAGCAGGCTCATCAGCTTCTGCCGCAGATCCATCCAGTCCTCCGCCACGTTGGCATTGAACCACTTGCCCAGCGTATCCAGGTACAGGCTGTAGGACGTGAGCCAGTTGATGGCGGGGAAATGTCTCTGGTAGGCCAGATTGGCATCCAGGCTCCAGAACACCTTCACAATCCGGAGGGTTGCCTGGGAAACCGGCTCGGAGATATCGCCGCCTGCCGGCGACACGGCGCCGATGGCCGAGAGCTGTCCCTCTCTTCCCTCTTTGCCGAGGGAAATGACCCGGCCGGCACGCTCGTAGAACTGCGCCAGGCGGGAACCCAGATAGGCAGGATACCCCTCTTCGCCGGGCATCTCCTCCAGACGACCGGACATCTCGCGGAGTGCTTCGGCCCAGCGGGAGGTGGAATCCGCCATCAGTGCCACCGAATAGCCCATGTCGCGGAAATATTCGGCAATGGTGATTCCGGTGTAGATCGATGCCTCACGGGCAGCCACCGGCATGTCGGAGGTATTGGCAATCAGCACGGTCCGCTCCATCAGGGAACGGCCGGTGCGCGGATCCTTCAGCTCGGGGAACTCGTTCAGAACATCCGTCATCTCGTTGCCGCGCTCGCCGCAGCCGATGTAGATGACAATGTCCGCCTCGGACCACTTGGCCAGCTGGTGCTGCGTGACCGTCTTGCCCGATCCGAACGGACCCGGGATCGCGGCGACACCGCCCTTGGCAATCGGGAAGAACGCGTCAATGACACGCTGTCCGGTAATCAGAGGCTTGTCCGGCGGAAGTTTCTTCGCGTAGGGGCGCTCCCGGCGGACCGGCCATTTCTGCACCAGCGTCAGCTTTTTCTCGCCCTGCGCGGTCTTCACCACCGCCACCGTGTCATCCAGCGTATAGGTCCCGGAGGCAATGCGCTCGATCGTTCCCTTCACGCCGTAGGGAACCATGATCTTTTCGAGGACAACCTCTGTCTCCTGCACGGTTCCGATGATGTCGCCCGCCTCCACCTCATCGCCGGGTTTTACGGTTGCGGTGAATTCCCACTTTTTATCGTGGTCCAGCGCCGGGACTTCCACACCGCGGGCCAGCCGCTGGCTGTGCGTCGCTTCCATAATCTTGTCCAGCGGTCTCTGGATGCCGTCATAGATGGATCCGATCAGGCCCGGTCCCAGTTCGACGGAAAGCGGCGCTTCCGTCGAGTACACCGGCTCGCCGGGTCCGAGTCCCGTCGTCTCCTCATATACCTGAATGGATGCCCGATCCCCGTGCATCTCAATGATTTCGCCGATCAGGCGCTTCTCACTGACGCGCACGACATCATACATATTTGCATCCCGCATGCCCCCTGCAACCACCAGAGGACCTGCTACCTTTATGATTGTACCTGTGCTCATTCCAACCCTTTCCTGTATGTCCGGCGGGTCTGGCCTCAGCCGAACAGGATATCGCTTCCGACAGCTCTCTCCACGGATTTTTTCACCCCCGCGACGCCGTTTCCGGTATTTCCCTTGACGCCGGGGATCAGAATCACGGCCGGCGCAAGCTGTTCCTCATACCGATGGATCTCGGCCGCAAACTCCGGATCCGCCGCCAGCTCCTCCGTGACATAAATCACGCCGTAGTCATTCTCGGCCAGCCTGCGCAGGGTCTTTCTCGCCTCCGCCGGATCGTCCGCCGGAAAGATCGCAAGCCCCAGCGCGGCAAACCCGTAGATACTGTCGTAATCTCCCATGACCGCAATCTTAGCCATACATCTCCCGCACCCTTTCCCGGATTTCCTCCGTGCCAAAACCGTTGGCCTTCCCGGTCAGGATGATGCGGACCGTGCGGATTTCGTTCTCCCGGCCGAGATAATAAGCCACCACAGGACCCACGGAGGAGATCTTCGTCTTCTGGGGTCGAATCGTCTCAATCAGCCGGTTGTCGCACCAGCGCTCAAACGCCGATGGCGACTGCTCCAAGGCTTCCGCCGCGTCCGCATACCCGTGGCCGGAGAGGAAACCGAGGAGTTCTTCGCGGCTCTTCGCCGCGGACTCCGCGAGGCGCCTTACGTCAATCAGGCAGCTTTCTGCCATCGCGTCCAGCATAAACCGGAGCGGTTTGCCTGTGGCCTGCGCGCGCACCGCGACCCGGATATCCGCGATCGCGACCTGTGAGTGACAGTAATCGCGGAGCAGGTCATTTTTCGCCTCGTCACCCGCTTTTTCCATCGCCTCCAGGCACGCGCGGTCGACGATGCTGTCGCACAGCTGTCCGTCACGCGTCGTCAGCATCGCGTTGTATGCCTTTTCCACCGGCTCCCGGACAGCCTCCGGGAGCTTCTTGTAATCCTGGTCGCGGAGAATCCGCATCAGATTCTCCCGGTTCCACGGATCCATCCGGAAATATGCCCCGATGTGCTCCTCGGATGTGCAGACATCCTTGATCGCTGTCTTCAGGTTATGATACAGCTGCGGATAAGACAGCACGGAGAACACCGCGTCATCCACCCGCAGTTCATGCAGCAGCTTCAGGTTTTTCGCTTCCTCAGCCGCCAGTACTTCCCCGGCGGACGCACCGGCCGTTCCGCTGCCCCAGCCGCGCTCGGTCAGCCACTGCAGCGCGGCCTTCTCGTCGCCCGCTTCCGTAAGCCTTGCGATGTCCGCATCTGTCAGCAGAGACTTTTCCTTCACACGGATCCGCGCAACTGCATAGATATATTCACTGTCCCGCATCTGCGCTCTCCTTTACCAGAGCACCGACTGCACGACATCGCGGAGCTGTTCCTCCTTGTCATCGAACAGCGCCCGCAGGGTGCAGTTTTCCTCGATGCCTCCGTATTTCAGAATAAACCCGTCGGAGATCTTTTCCGGCGTGTCCGAAATTTTCAGCGATCCGCCGGCTTTCTTCGCGGTATCGGCTGCCTTCTGCGCAAAATCCGCCGGAAGTCTCTTCAGATCCTTCTCCGAAAGGCAGAGGACACCGTCCCCGCTGTGTGCCGTCTTTTCCAGAAGCTTCAACAGCATCTCGAAATAGGCGGCATCGTCCAGGCCGGCCAGCTTGTCATACGCCTGCCGGATCACCTCATCGATCAGTTCCTGCCGGCCGGCCAGCATCGCCTTTTTCCGGTTCATCTCACCGGAGGAGGCAATACGGGCTTCATACTCCTTCTCGGCCTTCTCCGCGTCCTTCTCGGCTTTCTCGAGCGCCGTCCGGCTCTCATCCTCCGCCTTTTTCAGGATCGCGTCTGCCTTTTCCTCCGCCACCGTGCGGATATAATCGGCCTGCGAGTGCGCTTCCAGCAGGATATCATTGATAATTTTTTCTGCTCCTGCCATTCCTGCTCCTTCTTTGCTTCGATTTTCTGCCCTCTGTGATGAACTGCGGCCTCCGGCCGCCTCATGCTCAGGCCGCTACAGGAATGTTGGATACCGCAAGAATCGAAATCAGAAGAGCAAGAATTGCGTAGGTCTCAACCATGGCCGGGAACAGCATTGCCTTGCCGAACTGGTTGGGATCCTTCGCGACAACACCGATGGATGCCACTGCCGTTTTACCCTGATGATACGCGGAGACCAGACCGACCAGTGCGATCGGAAGGCAGGCTGCCAGAATTGCCAGACCAGTGGATGTGTCCATCGTCAGAGCCGCCGAGCCGCCCAGAAGTCCGATGCGGGAGAGCGTGATGAAGGTGACCAGCAGTCCGTAGATACCCTGCGTACCGGGAAGAAGCTGAAGAATCAGAACCTTTGCGAACTGGTCCGGATCCTCCGCGACAACGCCTGCCGCAGCCTGACCGGCCATACCGACGCCCCAGGCGGAACCCATTCCGGCCAGGATCGTTGCAAGGGCAGCACCCAGAAGAGCCAGCATAAATCCAATACTCATGATACTTTTTCCTCCTTGATTTCCGTATATTTGTTTGCAGACCGGAACGGACGGAACGCAAGTCCGCCGCCGTCATAGAACTTGCCGAAGAATTCAACGTACTGCAGACGGTTGGTGTGCACGTACGCGCCGAGAAGATTGATCAGAAAATTCAGCAGATGCCCGACCAGAAATACCAGAATAAAGACAATGGCGCCGAGCACACCGCCGCCGAGCATGCTTCCCATCATGTTGACCACACTCGCGATGACGCCGGTTGCCAGGCCGAGCGCCAGCAGTCTGGAATAAGAAAGGACATCCGACAGCCAGCTGGTCACGCCGTAAATATCATACACGCCGAGCAGAATCCGGAGCGCCCAGTTCTTGCGCGCATGCTCCTGCATGGTCAGGATCAGGATCATGCCGCCGAAGGTCAGAACCTGTGCCAGGACATGGACAAACGGCGGGAACGCAAAGGACATCTGCGAGATTCCCTGAAACAGGTCGGTCGGCAGAAGCAGAAGGATCAGACCGATCAGGAACATGTACCAGTCCAGCACTTCCGCCACAAAGGACAGGACATCGCCCTTCTTCAGGTACTCATATCCCTTGATGCCGAGCCCCGTAAACAGGTGGATCAGGCCAAACAGCATGCAGTAGATCAGAAGCCGCATCGGATTGTTCAGCGGATCAAACCACAGCGGCCGGACAATGCCTGGTCCCGTGTATCCGAAGAACGTCTTTGCGACCACATCGACCGCATCGCCGAAAAAGCCGCCGTACATGAACCCCCAGAAGGTCGTGGAAAGCCCGCACCAGAAAAACAGCTGAATCATCTGGTGCATGCCCTTTTCCAGGCGCTTGTGCCGTGCCAGGACAATCCCGCAGAAAATCATCATCATGATGCCGTATCCGGCATCGGAGAGCATCATGCCGAAGAAAAACACGTAGAAGATCGACATGATGAACGTCGGGTCCACCCGGCCGTGCTGCGGAAGTCCGTAGGATTCCAGTACGCCCTCTACCATGGACGACCATTTGTTGTTGTGCAGCTCTGTCGGGATGATTTCATCCTCCCGCTTCTCTTCCTTCTGCACAAACGCACCGAACCGGTCGGTCAGAACCTTTGCAATATCCTCCGCGTGGGCTGCTTCCACCCATCCTTCCAGGAAGAAGACATTCCGGGACTGGGGGATCGTTCCGAGCACACGGTATTTTTCCGCTCTGGTGCGGAAATAATCTGAGGAAATCTCAAAAGCCTCCCGTTCCCCTGCATATCCCGCAATCTGCTTTGTCAGCTCGCCGATCCGGGCCTCCTGCGCTTTTGTGTCTTCCTCGCAGCGGCGCTTTTTCTCCTGCGGCGTATGCCGCGTGAGGAAGGGAAGCTTCGCAAAACCTGCCTCCCGGAGATTGTCGCTGACCTTCTGCGCATCCCGCTTCAGGCACAGAACCGTCAGGTTTGTCTGCCCCAGGCCGGTGGAGATAATATCCGCGGTGCAGGCTGCCGGATCCGGGAGACCGCGCGATGCGGCCGCCAGAACATCCGCCTCTGTCACCGTCCCCGTCATGGTTCCGATGAAGAATGCCGTGTCTCTGGTGCCCTCGAAGATCATCGGCACGTCAAGGCTCATCCAGGGTTCCAGCGAAGTGATGGTATCCCGGTCCCTGGCGATAGCCGCCCGGCATTCCTGCAGCTCTTTCTCCGCCTTCAGAATGCTGTTTGCGTCCGAAAGATATTTCTGCTGGTTCTGGTCCGCCTCGCGGAACTCTGACCGTGTGACCAGCTTTTTCTCGGAAAACAGAGAGAGACCTTTCTGCTGCACCGGCGCATAGGTGTCCAGAAGTCTGATCGCCTGATCGAAAGACTGTGCATTTTTTTCGAACTGGGTGCGCTGACCCAGGGTGTCCATTTTCTGCAGTCCCTTCCCGTCAATCCCCTCGGTCGTGATCTGCATGGCTTCCATGGACTGAAGCAGTTCCAGGATGGCTTTTCGGTTTTTCTTGCTGGCACAGATGCTCAATTTCTGCATCTCAACGACTGCCATTCATCTCACCGCCTTTCTGTGTCAAAAAAGTCACCGGCTGTCAGAGAGGACGCAGCGGATGACCTCCTCCACCGCCTCCGGCATCCGGGCGCGGGCATCGGCCTTCATCTTCTCCACCTCGATCGCAGAGGTTCTCCGGACCTCCTCCAGCATTTCCTGCCCCTTCGTCTGTGCCTGCCGGTTGGATGTCTCGGCGGCTGCCTTTACGCGGGACTTTGTATCTGCAAGGATCTGCGCGGCCTTTTTCTCTGCCGCATCGGTGATCGCCGCTGCTTTCTGCCGCGCATCCGCCTGAATCTGATCCGCCTGCGCCTCCGCATCGGTTACCGCCTTGATCGTCTCTTCTATCACTCTCTCATCACCTCTTTTCCCAGGCTGATCCCGCCGCGCAACCGAAGCCTGGAAAGGTTCTGGCCGCGCGGCAGTCAGTTTTCTTGGAATACACCGCCATTTTATCACATGGGCGGAACAAGCTCAAAAAATTTTTCTTAAATTTCTGTAATAAGCCGAAAGAATCGAAAATTAACATTGTTTTGCTGCAGTCTTTGCCGTTGAGATCGGATCTTTTCCCACCAGGAACAGGCCGATCATCTCCGAAGTGAGTGAGACGCCGTCCCGGCTGTCCCACTGCTCTGCCAGCTGCGCGCGGTCCAGCCATACTGCCTCCGAGAGTTCTGAGTGGTCCACCGTCAGGCGGTCGGGCCCGTCCAGCTCGCAGAAGAATCCGGTGAGCAGGGTTTCGGAAAATCCCCAGGGCTGGCTTTTGTAATAGTGCAGGTTCCGGATCCGCACGCCGGTCTCCTCCATCACCTCCCGCGCCGCCGTCTGTTCCGACGTCTCGCCGATCTCGGTATATCCGGCAACCAGCGCAAATCTGCGGTAGCTCCGTCCGCTGTACCGCGTCAGGAGGATCCGGTCCCCGTCCGTCACGGCGACAATGACCGCCGGCATGATCGTGGGATAGATCATCCGCCCGCAGGAGGGGCAGCGCATCATCCGTTCCGTCGAATCCGGCACCAGCCTGGTTCCGCACCGGCCGCAGAAGACGGTGTCCTGGTACCACACGGCCAGATGCCACGCGGTAATCACCGCCATGCGCAGTTCCGCCGGGCTTGCCGCCCGCAGGTCAGAGATATTGTGCCAGACAATGCCGATTCCGCCCTCTCCCTCTTCCGGCACCTGCTTCCAGCACAGGAAGATACTCTGCCCGTCCAGGGAGAACGCATAGACACAGTCCGGTGCTGTCCGTTCGATCCGCTCCGGGAGGAGGATTCTTCCCCCGGAAATTCCGCAGAAGACCTCCTTCCCGCGCACATAGATGACCGGATCCCCCGGTTTTGATGTCCGGTTCTCATAGTGATTGGACAGAATATGCGGTGCGATGTCCTGTATCATGTCATTCCTCTCCAAAGCTGCGGCTGACTGTGTTTGTCATGCTGAGAATTGCCTTTCCGTAATTGTCCAGCTGTGCCACGCAGATTTCCGCCGTCCCTTTGCCGGAATAATCGGTCAGCGTGAGGGCCGATTCCGTCCACTCGGAGGGCGCATACTGGCGGCCGTTGATGACGATGATCGAGTATGCGGTGAAATTGTGCCCGTAGACCGTCAGGGTCTTGCTGTCTTCCTCATAGCTGACATCATCGATCGTGATCGGGTCAATGCCCATCTTCAGGTTTGTCGGCTCATACAGGCCGTTTTCGTATACACTCTGATCCCCGTACAGCATGTCATATCCGAGCATTGCAATGCCGTTCAGATACTCTTCTTCCTCGGGGCTGACCTCAAAAGACCCGTCTCCGGACGCTTCCTCCGCGGAGGGATCCTCCGCCGGATTCTCTTCTACGGACTCTGCCGCAGCCATCGTTTCCTCCGTCCCGCCGGGGGATGTCTCTCCGTCCGATGCTTCTTTGGGGGATGTCCCCTCTCCGGCCGTTTCCTCCGGGACGGCGTCCGACGTCTCCTCCGCAGAGTCATCCGCGCTGCCGCTCTCTTCGTTCAGGAGGCTCACCGCCGGCGTATTGTTGAGGTAATTCTGGTGATACCGGAACATCACGCCCTTGGACACGCCGATTTTCTGCAGCACCAGTGCACCCAGCTGGAAGGACTCCACATCGCGGAGTTCCCGGGTGAGACCGAAATTGTCCCAGATCACATACTGTGTCTGAAACATGTTTCCGCCGCCCTCGATGTCCTCTTTCTCAATGCCGAGGGAGGGGAGATGATCGCCGTAGAAGACGCAGACCGTGGGCTCCGGATATGCCTTCAGCGTTCCGATCAGATCCCGGACAAAGCGGTCCATCTGCACTTCCTGGTTCACGTAATAGATGAACTGGTTGGTGCGGTCGGTGTCCACCGTTCCGTCGTCCGCAAAGACCGTGACATCAATCTCGGGATCTGTGATGACCGATTCCGTCGGATAAGCGCCATGCCCCTGGACCGAGATCGTATAGATGTAATCCCGGGACGCAGTGGATTTGAGCGCGCTGATGATATAGGGCGTCAGGACCTTGTCCTTTGCCCATCCGGTTTCCGTCCAGGACAGGTCATTCATGTACTCAATGCTGGTGAAGACATTGTACCCGAGCTGGGAGAACACATCGAAGCGGTCATAGAACAGCGCGGAATTGTCATGGATGGCCTGCGCGGTATACCCGAGATCCGAGAAGACATAGGCAAGGCTCTCGCAGGTCTTGTTCTGCAGCACTGTCTGATAGGGATACTCTCCGGGCCCGAAGAAATCCAGGTCCAGGCCGGTCATGACTTCAAATTCCGTGTTGGCTGTGCCCGCGCCGACCCCCGGCACGCTGAGATAGCCCGTCGAATAGTTCTGCTCCAGCGCATGAATCGTCGGCATCGGATCCTCTGACAGCTTGACATCCGAAAGGCGTGTCACATCAAAGAAGGATTCCAGCTGCACGAAGATCACATTCGCAGCCCCGGGCTGATACCCGTATCTGACATCCCCGTTCTCATCCGTGACGGGTTCCGTCGGCTCGGCGGCAAAGCCGCTCACCTCCGGGAACTCCTCGTTGTCGACAATCGTCTCCGCCGCCTCTGTCTCCGCCTCTGACTCCACGATCTGCGCCACTTCCTCATCGCTGTAGTCCGCCGGCTTTTTGATGCCGGTGCTGAGCGCGGACGTCGCAAAGCAATAGACCAGCCCGTAGTGGTGATAGGCATCCGCGATGTTGCTGAACCGGTTCGGAAGAATTACATTTTTGACCGGTGTCATCAGAAACAGGGCAGACGCGGCCCCGGTAATGAAGATTCTGGGAAGGGATTCGGAAAGCTTCCTTCTGTGCCGGCGCTTCGGTGCCCTGCGGTACCAGATCACCAGGGCGATGAGACCCGCAATCACCAGGACCACCGCAATGACAATGGCAAAAAATGAGATGTAATGGTCCAGAATGCGGATCGCCGCATTGATCTGCTGCAGGTCGTGCGCGGTAAACGGCGTCACCCGGATGAACAGCAGGACAAAGTCCGTCACACCGATGATCATCAGAAAGACGGTGACCAGCGTGCGGAAAAAATTCTCCCGCTTCGAGAGGAACGGGAGCGCGTAGAGAAAGAGGATCAGCGCGAGGTTTACGCAGAAGTAAACCGGCTGATCCAGCATGAATACCACCGCGTCGAGGATGGATTTCCGGCTGAGTGTTTCCAGGATCAGTTCCATGATCACAGAATCCAGAAACCACCACAGGTACGGATGCTGTTCCCGGCTGCGGCGCAGAAAACGCTTCTGGTTGGTACGACTGGTTTCAGACATTCTGCCTGCCTCCTCCTGGCATGCGCACGGTTCCCTCCCGGTGCGCCGAAATGCAGTTCATATAGGAAACCGCGGACCTGACAGCCCGCGGTTTTTCGATGTCTCTGACCTCAGTGGTCCTCGGCATCCTTGCCCTGCCCGTAATATGCGCCGGCACCGTGCTTTCTGTAATAGTGCTTGTCCAGAAGGTACTGGTGCACGCGCGGCGTCCGCGGATTCAGCGTCATCGTCTTGTAGGCCATCTCCGCGACCTTATCCAAAACCACCGCATTGTAGACAGCGCCGGCCGGTGTTCTTCCCCAGGCGAACGGCCCATGATTTTTGACCAGTACGCCGGGGATTGCCATCGGATCCCTGTCCTTGAACGTTTCCGCAATCACCTTGCCGGTGTTGCGCTCATAGGCCTCTTCGATCTCTTCCTTCGTGAGGTCGCGGGTGCAGGGGATGTCGCCGTAGAAATAGTCGGCATGGGTGGTTCCAAACGCGGGGATGTCAAGCCCTGCCTGGGCGAAGGTGACGGCCCAGGTGGAGTGGGTGTGCACCACACCGCCGATCTCCGGGAACTCCCGGTACAGATAAACATGGGTCGGCGTGTCGGAGGAGGGCTTGTAATGGCCCTCCACGACCTTTCCCTCCAGGTCCGTGACCACCATATCTTCCCACGTCATGGTGTCATAGTCCACACCGCTCGGCTTGATGACGACCAGGCCGCTTTCGCGGTCAATGCCGCTCACATTGCCCCAGGTATAGATGACCAGGCCCTTCTTCACGAGCTCCATGTTTGCTTCATAGACGTCTTTTTTCAGCTGTTCTAACATTCTGTCTCCCCGCCGGTCTTTGCCTCAGGCCAGCTCGACTTCCAGCGCCAGTACGCTGCAGTGCGGCATGGTAAAGCGGATTCCCGTATCCGTCACCGATGCGCCGGTGAAGGGCACGCAGTGAACCGCATCCGGATTTTCAAAGGTGTTGTGCGCATGCATCTCACCCGTCAGGATGCTGCCGGAAACGCGGACTGCCTTCCCGCCGGTCAGAACGGCCTCGACCGGATAATCCTCCGTGAGAGATTCGTTGGTCATGGTGATCAGGAGCTTTCCGTCCTTCGTGATGGAGACAGACTTTGTCATGTTGGGGACCGGGTGCGACGGATCCCCGATCATCTCGGTGTCCAGATCCGACTCGCACAGATCCGCATCCTGGTGCTTCTGATACAGATAGAAGGCATACCAGGTCGGCGTCTTCACCATGCGCGCTCCGTCCGTCAGGAGCACCGACTGCAGCACGTTCACCATCTGCGCGATGTTGGCCATCTTCACGCGGTCGCAGTGATTGTTGAAGATATTGAGGTTGATGCCGGCGACCAGTGCGTCGCGGATCGTGTTCTGCTGATAGAGGAAGCCGGGGTTGGTTCCCGGTTCCACATCGAACCAGTCGCCCCACTCGTCAACAATCAGACCGATCTTCTTCTCCGGATCAAAAACATCCATGATCGCGCTGTGGCGGCTTACCAGCTCCTCCATGTACCAGGTCTTCCCCAGCGTGGTATACCAGTCGCTGTCATCAAACTTCAGCGCGCTTCCCTTGCCTTCCTCTCCCCAGCCCTTCGGGACCGTGTAATAATGAAGGGAAAGGCCGTCCATCATGCCGTGATCCTTCGGATTGGTCCGGCGGAACGTGGTTTCCAGCACCTTGCGCGTCCACTCGAAATCACCGGCATTGGACCCGCAGGCAACCTTTTTGATCGGATGATCCGGGTGGTAATTCCGCACATAGGTCTGATAGCGGCGGTACATCATGCCGTACTGCTCGGGCAGCATGTTGCCGCCGCATCCCCAGTTTTCATTGCCGACGCCGAAATAATCGACCTTCCAGGGCTCCGCCTGTCCGTTTGCCTTGCGCAGATCTGCCATCGGGGACACGCCGTCAAAGGTCATGTACTCGACCCACTCGCTCATCTCCTGCACGGTGCCGCTCCCCACGTTGCCGTTGACATAGGTCTTGCAGCCGAGCTGCCGGCAGAGCTCCATGAACTCGTGCGTGCCGAAGCTGTTGTCTTCCACCACGCCGCCCCAGTGGGTATTGATCATCTTTTTGCGCGTGTTCTTCGGCCCGATGCCGTCCATCCAATGGTACTCGTCGGCGAAGCACCCGCCCGGCCAGCGCAGCGCAGGCACATGAATCTCCTTCAGCGCATCCACCACGTCCTTGCGCATGCCGTTGACATTTTCAATGGGAGAATCCTCGCCGACGTAGATTCCCTCGTAAATGCCTCTGCCGAGGTGTTCGGAAAAATGTCCCTGCAGTTCGGGATTCAGATGCCCCTTCTTTATCGCCGTATTGATATATAGTTTTGCCACAGCAATCTCCTTTCGCGGTCCGGATCCGGCCGGACATACTGTTTCTATTATAGGGTTCCGTCATCAAAACCGCAAGCGGTTCCTGCCGTCTCCCCGTACTCCACCGGCCTGTCCGTCCGGCCCGGATCTCCTCCTGCCGGCTCTCCGCTTTGTCTCCGTTTCGGTACGGCGGAAGTCCCGGCTGCCGCAGGGAGTTCCGGATTCCGGCTGCCACAGAGATTTCCGGACTACGGCCGCGGCGGAAAATACGCATAAGAAAACTGCTCCGCAGAGGGTGGGCGATCTGCCGTTCCTCTGCCGGAGCAGTTCATTTTTCCAATACCGCATGCGGATTCGTGCGCTTTGCAGGCATCCGCGGTTCACCGGAAAGCGGTGCTGATATACCGTTCCCCGCATTTGTACGCCGGGCTCAGCGTGCGCTTTGCGCCGCAGGCCGCAGTCTGCAGGTCTCAGCCATTCTGCGTCGGTAACGTTTCCGGTCACAAAAAATAAAAAATCAGGCAGCAAGCTGATTCAGAACGATCTCAAAATGCTCGTCCTTTTCCGGATATTTCACTGTCAGCTCATGTGTGAGATCCAGGCTGAAAACACCCATGATCGATTTTGCACTGACCGTCATCTTATCATTCGAAACATCGATATGAAAATTGCATCTGCTGGCTGCGTTGACAAAGGGCTGTACCGTTTCACGGGAAAGCATGATTTTTCTCGTATACATCAATATCACTCCATTCTGAAAGACTTGTGTCTGAAATTGTCTGGCCCGCTACCGCATCTCCCTTCGGAATATTTCCCGAAACGGAGCGGAACCGATGATTCCTGTTCTGCCGCCATCCTGCACAGAGCGTACTCTCTGCCGGCGCGTCGAACTGACCTGCTCTTCACAGATCAGTTCTTATATATCATTCCGCACCGGAAATGTCAAAAAAGGAAATGTCCGTCCCGGCCGGCGGCATTTTTGATAAAATCGCGCGATTTTTGCAGAAAGTTTTCCCTGAAATCGTAAAAAGTCACGCATGATTTCACTGGAGTTTGCCCGGATATGGATGAAACGGGAGTCCCCAGCAGCTTTCCCTGAGAAATTTCTTATAATTTGCGAGGCCACCGGCCATCCGACAGGAACGTTCTCCCGCCGGCAGGTTCTGCCTGACATTCTGCGGACCGGTCTTAGTGGCGGCTGGTTCTGCCAGGCATTCAAAAGACCAGTCCCCATGCCGGCAGAATAAGGCAAACAGCCGCCCGGCGGATTTTATTCCGCCGGACGGCTGTCCTCATCATTCCCGATCCGTGCTGCTTCCTTTCACACCCGATCCGGAACCTTATTTGTCGTAATTGACGATCTTTCCGAAATCCGGCTTCAGAGAAGCGCCGCCGATCAGGCCGCCGTCGATATCCGGCTTTGCGAGAAGCTCCCTGCAGTTGCCTGCATTCATGGAACCGCCGTACTGAATGCGGATGGCCTCTGCCGTATCGGTGTCATAGATCTCACCGATGACATCACGGATGGCCTTGCAGACTTCTTCCGCCTGGTCAGCCGTCGCGGTCTTTCCGGTTCCGATGGCCCAGATCGGCTCATAGGCAATGACAACCTTCTTCGCGTCTTCTGCCGAAACACCCTGGAAGGCAATCTTGATCTGCATCCGGATCCAGTCAAAGCAGATGCCCTGCTCTCTCTGTGCGAGAGACTCGCCGCAGCAGACAATGGGCTTCAGACCCTTTTCGAGCGCCTTCTTCAGCTTTCTGTTGATGTCCTCATCTGTCTCATGGAAGTATCCTCTTCTCTCGGAATGGCCCATGATGACATACTCTGCGCCGGCATCCAGCAGCATATCCGCGGAAATCTCGCCCGTGTAGGCGCCTTTGTCCTCAAAATAGAGGTTCTCGCCGCCGACGTGGATGTTTGTTCCCTGAACGGTCTCGACCACCGGCACAATATCAATGGCCGGAACGCAGAATACGACATCGACATCTGCATCCGCAACCAGCGGGATCAGCGTCTTTGCAAGCTCCACCGCCTCGGACGGCGTCTTGTTCATCTTCCAGTTTCCTGCGATAATCTTTTTTCTTGCCATGTTCTGTTCTCCTTCCGGGGCAGTTCTGCCGCCCCTGTCCATACATCCGGTAAACATGCGCCTGGCAGAAAGGAAGTGCGCTGGCATTCCCCAGCCGGGTACATCCGGTAAAAGTTGTGCCTGCCGGGAAAAAATGCAGAAACGCTCCCCCCCGCACATCCGGCAAAAATATGCCTGCCGGGAGGAGGGGAATACAGGCTCCTCCCCTGCCGGCAGGCACCGGGATCATTTCTGATCAGTCTTTGTCATCCGCAGAGACCACACCGGGCAGAGCCTTGCCCTCCAGGAACTCGAGGGAAGCGCCGCCGCCGGTGGAGATATGCGTCATCTTATCGGCATAGCCGAGCTGGTTGACTGCGGCTGCGGAATCGCCGCCGCCGATGATGGTCGTCGCATCCGTCTCTGCCAGTGCAGCAGCCACAGCCTTGGTACCCGCCGCCAGAACCGGGTTCTCGAACACGCCCATCGGGCCGTTCCAGACAACGGTCTTTGCGTTCTTCACGGCATTTGCATACATCTCGATGGTCTTCGGGCCGATGTCCATGCCCATGCGGTCTGCCGGGATCTTCATGGTCTCGACCACCTCGGTCTTGATCGTCGGATCATCGATCGGATCCGGGAAGGAAGCCGTCACAACGGTATCCACCGGAAGCAGGATGGTCTTGCCAAGCTTCTTCGCCTTCTCCAGCATCTCCTTGCAGTAATCCAGCTTGGTATCGTCTACCAGAGAGGTACCGATCTCGCCGCCCTGCGCCTTGATGAAGGTATAAGCCATGCCGCCGCCGATGATCAGCGTGTCGCACTTTTCCAGAAGGTTGGAGATGACATTCAGCTTGTCCGCAACCTTTGCGCCGCCGAGGATTGCCACGAACGGGCGAACCGGGTTTTCCACCGCATTGCCGAGGAACTTGATCTCTTTCTGCATCAGGTAGCCGACTGCGCAGGTGCCGCCCTTGGCGCGGATATATTTGGTGACCACCGCAACGGAAGCATGTGCTCTGTGTGCGGAGCCGAATGCGTCGCAGACATAATCATCCGCCAGATCCGCAAGCTCCTTGGCAAATCCCTCGCCGGCAGCCTCCGGCTTTGTCTCTTCCTTCCCTCTGAAACGGGTGTTCTGGAGAAGAATGACATCGCCCGGCTTCATCGCAGCAACCGCCTCGGTCGCCGCCTCGCCGGTGACATGATAGTCGGAAATGAACTTCACTTCTTTTCCGAGCTTCTCGGAAAGCCGCTTTGCCACCGGTGCCAGGGACTCACCCTCGTTCGGTCCGTTCTTTACCTTGCCGAGATGGGAGCAAAGGATGACCTTCGCGCCCTCGCTGATCAACTTATTGATCGTGGGAAGAGCCGCGACAATACGCGTGTCATCCGTGATCTCGCCATTCTTCAGCGGAACATTGAAATCGCATCTGACAAGAACTCTTCTGCCGGCCGCATTGAAATCGTCGACCGTCTTCTTATTCAGTGTTGCCATTGTGATTACCTCCTTCAAAAAGAGAGGCCCGGGGCCCTAAGGCTCCGGACCTCTCCGAAAATCCAAACAGGCAGAACAAGCTGCCGATCTGACGGGCGGAAGCCCTGATTACTTGCTGATCAGAGAACCGAAGTACTTGATGGTTCTGACCATCTGACTGGTGTAGGAGTTCTCATTGTCGTACCAGGAAACAACCTGTACCAGTGTGTCGCCATCCGGAAGAGGAAGAACCTTCGTCTGGGTTGCGTCGAAGATGGAACCAGCGGTGCTGTTGATGATATCGGAGGAAACAATCTCATCGGTGTTGTACTCGAAGGACTCGGTCTCCTCAGCCTTCATCTGTGCATTGACCTGCTCAGCGGTATAGGAACCGGTGATAACCGCATCCAGGATGGTGGTGGAACCGGTAGCTACCGGTACACGCTGTGCTGCGCCGTTGAGCTTGCCGTCAAGTTCCGGAAGAACAAGGCCGATTGCCTTTGCTGCGCCGGAGGATGCCGGAGTGATGTTCATCGCTGCAGCTCTGGAACGGCGAAGGTTGCCCTTGCGCTGCGGTCCATCGAGAACCATCTGATCGCCGGTATAAGCATGAACGGTGGTCATGAAGCCGCTCTTGATCGGGGAAAGATCATTCAGAGCCTTTGCCATCGGAGCCAGGCAGTTCGTCGTGCAGGAAGCAGCAGAAATGATCTGATCCTCAGCGGTCAGGGTCTTGTGGTTTACGTTGTAGACAATGGTCTTCAGATCGCTGCCAGCCGGAGCGGAAATGACAACGTGCTTTGCGCCGGCATTGATGTGTGCCATGGACTTTGCCTTGGAAGTATAGAAACCGGTGCACTCGAGGACGACATCGATGTCAAGCTCTTTCCACGGAAGGTTTGCAGCATCCTTCTCCTTGTAGATGGTGATCTTCTTGCCGTTGACGATGATCGCGTCGTCAGCTGCCTCAACGGTTCCGTTGTATCTGCCGTGGGTGGTGTCGTACTTCAGAAGATATGCAAGCATCTCCGGGCTGGTCAGATCGTTGATCGCAACAACGTCATAACCATCTGCCTGGAACATCTGTCTGAAAGCAAGACGGCCGATACGGCCAAAACCATTGATCGCTACTCTTACTGCCATGATTTTTTCCTCCTGATTTGATGAAACGGATGAATTGTTAAAATTTCATCACTCGAATATATTTTACACGATCGGCACCCCGTTGGCAAGGGCAATTTTGCAAATTCCAACTGACATTCCCGAAAAGAAACGGCTTCCGCGCGGGCAGTATGCACCAGCGAAATCGGGACACTCCCGGACGACGCGGCGCAGTATCTGTGCACCGCTGGTACGCACCAGCTGCCGCCCGGAAATACAGCGATGCGGTAATCCGACTCTGCGCACAGCTGCCGCCACACCGGCTAATGACGCAGAGGGGGCAGACGCCGCAGCGTCTGCCCCCTCTCATCATGTCCTATTCCTGTCGGCCGCTGCGGCAGATCAATTATTCTGCTGCGCTCTCGGTCTCAGCCTCGGTTGCGTCCTCAGAAGCTGCCTCCGTCGTCTTGGTGGTCTCAGACTTGGTGGTAGAAGCCGCTGTGGTAGCAGCCGTCGTCGTTGCTGCGGTCGTTGCGGTTGTTGTCGTAGTCGTCGTGCTGGACTTGGAGCTGCCGCATGCAGCCAGAGATGCCATCATTACAACTGCTGCCGCAACTGCGAGAAGATTCTTTTTCATAATACCATGCCTCCTGATTGATCTGGAATTCATTCTGCCCGGGCGATTCTGCCGCCCTCGGATGCCTTTGGATTCCTCCGGCATCGTGTGACATTATAACCGGAAATCCAAAGAAATCAAGAAGAAAAGTGTGAAATTACTGTGTCCTGTCAGAATAAACAGATTCTGCCTCCTGCCGCGGCACTTTTCCGGTAATCATTCGGCGGTATTCTGTCGGCGTATACCCCGTCGCCTTCTTGAAGGTGCTCGCAAAATACTGGGAATTTGCGCCGAAGCCGGATCGGCGCGCCACATCCGTGATCAGAAGGTCCGTGCTCTGCGCCAGAAGCCGCATCGCAAAGGTGATCCGGTAGTTGATGAGATAGGTGTTGAATTTCTGGCGGACCTCCCGGGAAAACAGCTTGCCGAGATAATCCTCATTCAAATACATCCGGTTTGCCGATATCCATTTCAGGGACAGCTCCTCCCTGTCAAATTCCTCGTCAATGATTTTCAGGAGCTTGTTCACCGTAGTGGAATGCGGTTCCTGCGCCGTTCTGCCCGGAAGCGCTCCCGGCATTTCATCCGCTCCGCCGCTCCCCGGTCCGGGCGGCAGCAGACCCTCCGGGCCGGCAGGGCTGCCATTCCGGCAGGCTTCCACGGCACGTAAAAGCGCATTCCGATCCACGGGCTTGAGCAGGTAGTCGCGGCAGCCCAGCCGGAGCGCCTTCTGGCAGTAGGAAAAATCCGCATAGCCGCTCGTCACAATGATTTCCATGTCGGGTTTCTGCTCCCGGACTCTCCGGATCAGTTCCAGACCGTCCATCACCGGCATCACCACATCGGTGATCATCAGTTCCGCGTCATGCGTTTCCAGATAGTGCAGGGCGCCGGCGGCATTGGCGGAGGCTTCGACAATGGCAATCCCGTACTCCCGCCACGGGATGAGACTGGCCATCGAATTCCGCACAAATTCCTCATCGTCCACCAGAATGACCCGGTACAGCGACTGACTCTGTGGCATATTTTCCCTCCTGTCCGCGAACCGTTTCCGCACTTACCGCTGCAAAGGAAGCCTGCACAACGGTTTCCGCGCTCTCCTCATCATAAAAGACTGCGATGCCGCCGTCCGGCCCGAAAATATTGCGGATTCTGGCATCAATATTCAGCAGGCTCACACCGTTTCCATGTGCCGCGATCTCCCCGGAGCGCAGCTTCTGCATCAGATCAGGCTCCGGCGGCGGCCCGCTGTCGCGCACCTGGCAGACGCACCGGTCTTTGGCCTTTTCAATGCGGATCCGGATGGTACAGGGGTCCACCATGCGCTCTACCCCGTAGACGATTGCGTTTTCGATCAAAGGCTGCAGGGTGAACTTCGGGATTGCCAGTGCACTGCACGACTCGGAGACCTCAAAGGCCACGATCATCCGGTCCCCAAACCGCTTTTTCTGCAGGGAAATGTACTGGCAGGCAATATCCAGCTCTTCATCGACCGTGATGACCGGATTTTTCGTGCTGACTGTCTGCCGCAGAAGCCCGCTCAGGCTGCTGATCATCTCCGCGGTTTCCGGCGCCTTCTCCTGTTCCGCCATCCAGTAGATGGAGTTCAGGGAATTGTAGAGGAAATGCGGATTCATCTGTGTCTGCAGGGCGGCCAGCTGGGCGTCCTTGGCCAGGATCTGTCCGCGGTAGTTTTCCTGTACCAGGCGGTTGATGCGGTCCGACATCGCATTATATGCCTTTTCCAGTTCAAACACATCGCCCGCACGGGTATCCGGCGACGTATAGAGCGGGATCGAGTCGTCTTCCGACGGGGAAATGCCCCGGATGTACGCCGTAAAGCGGCGGACACCGGCCGTGGTCTGATGGGAAAGAACGGAGGCAAGCGCAAGGGCGGCGGCAGACAGAATCAGATACAGCAGAAAATAGCGCACGGCAGCCGTGCGGACCTCGGAAAACAATGCATTGTAGGGCTCCAGCGTGTAATAGCAGAATCCATTGCTGTCATCTTCCATCCGGACGGAAAAATAGCGGTCTCCCGAGAGACGGAGAATCCGGTCATTTTCCGCTGTGTCCGTGATCTCCGCCAGCCCCTCCTCCGCTGCTGTTTTCTGTGCGGAATCTGTCCCGAGAATGTAGGTCAGTTTCCCGTCCGCCGACTGCATGACGACCGTCCCGTCAAAGGTATCCGTCAGGACGGATGCCATCTGGCTGACGCTGACCATCAGAACCATCGTGCCGATATGTTCCAGGGACAGATCCTTCTTTTCCCGCACTTCCTTGGCTAGAATCAGAAGGTTTTCCTTGCCGGTGTAGGTTTTTCCGGAGAGAAGGATCGTATCACCCGCCGCCTGAACCGCCTGCTCCTCCACACGTTTCGCCGCCTGGATCCCGAGCCGGATGTACCTGGTGGATGCAACGGTCTGCACCTCGCCGCGGTTGTCGATGAACTCCGCACAGACCACCGCATGGTTCTGTGAAATCTGCCGCTGGATCTCCTCCGTGATTTCATTCAGGCTGGCCGCGCGCCGGACCGGCGTCTCCGCCCGCTCTGCCTCCAGCAGACGGCTTCCCGCATTCTGCACCGGCGTGCAGACAATCAGACTGTAGATGAGATCCTCCAGAGCCTCCATCTGCTCACCCACTTTGGAGACGGAGGAGTCGGTCAGCTCACTGGTCAGATGATAGATCGTGCGCAGATTGGCCTCTTCCAGCCGGCAGAAAACCTGCCCGGCGCCCACCACGAGAAGAATCAGCGTCACCATGACGATCAGCACCATCTGCTTTGCCAGGGACGGCCGGATCCTCTTTGCCCGGCCGTCTCCCTCAGCTTTGCTGTCCTGCCCTCCCGGCTTGTCCTGCTTCCCCGGAATATTCTGCTCTTCCCGGTTGTCCGGCCTCTTCCGGCCGTTTTGCTCTTCCCGTTTCATCCCGTTTCGCCTTTCCGCTTCCTCCGGCCTCTGTGATTCATTCCACTGCCTGTTCTGCTCCACCGCGCATCGCCCGCCTTCCGGATTCACGGCACTGCCTGATTCTGCTTCGACGCAACTCATCGTTGTACTGCAAAAGGAGCCGGAAGAGGATTCTTCCGACTCCCTGTCTGCTGCCGGCTGCGGTTCCATGATACCACCAGCATGCCATACCGGCTGAATGAATGTTTCGAAGTTCGGTCCGCATCCCTCCGATTTTACTGTTTCGGCCCTCTCAGCCTTTCAGGCCGGATGTCGCAATACCGTCGACAATGTATCTCTGGGTCAGAAGGAACAGCACGATCACCGGCACCAGCGAGAGCACACACATGGCAAACATCGCGCCGTAATCCGAGACGGCCGTGGGATCGGTGAACAGTTTCAGCGCGATGGCAACCGTATAGTTCTTCGGCGCATTCAGATAGAGCAGCGATCCCATGAAATCGTCCCATTTCCAGTAGAAGGCGAAAATCGCGCTGGTGGCAATGGCCGGGACGATCAGCGGCACCATCACATTGGTGAACAGCCGGATCTTGCCGCAGCCGTCAATCTCCGCCGCCTCATCCAGTTCCCTCGGAATGCCCTGAATAAACTGCATGATCAGGAAAATAAAGAAGGCCCGGCCGCCCCATTCCGGGACGACAAGCGGCAGGAATGTATCCACCCAGTGCAGTCCGTGAAAGATGATGTACTGCGGAACCATCAGTACCTGGGACGGAACCATCATGGTAATCATCATCATCAGGAACCAGAAGCGTCTGCCCGCAAAGCGGATCCGGGAGAAGCCGTAGGCCGCCATGGAGGATCCGATGATATTTCCCAGCACCGAGAGGAATGTTACAATGAAGGAGTTCTTGAAAAAGGTCGCAAAGGTCGTACCGCCGAAACCGGCCCATCCGTTCCTGTAATTGGACAGATGCCATTCGGTCGGAATCAGCTGTCCCACCGTGGAGAGCACTCTGTCACTGGCCTTGAAGGAACTGAAGAACATCCAGATCAGCGGATAGACCATGATAAAGCCGATGCCGGCGACAAACACATGGAAAAGAATCGTTCCGATGATTTTCTTTCTTTTCATGCCCGCACCGCCTTCTTTCCGGTTCTGTGCTTCTTTTTCGCACCGGAGCTTCCGTCATTCATCGAATTCTCATAGAAGACCCAGGCGCTGGACGACTTGAAGACGAGGGCTGTGAAAGCGCCGATGATAATCATCAGGACCCAGGCCAGCGCACAGCCGTAGCCCATCTTGTAATAGGCAAAGCTCTGCCGGTACAGATACAGGGCATACATCAGCGTCCGGTTCATCGGTCCGCCGTCCGTGATGATCATGGCCTGCGAGAAGACCATGAATCCGCCGATCATCTGCATGACGAGATTGAAGAAAATGATCGGTGTGAGAAGCGGCAGCGTAATGTAGAAAAATTTCTTCACCGCACCGGCGCCATCGACCTGCGCCGCCTCGTAATAGCTCTTCGGAATCTGCTTCAGCCCGGACAGGAAGATCAGCATCGGGGAGCCGAACTGCCAGATGAACAGCAGGATGATGCTCCAGAGCGCAGTGTCCTTGTTGGAGATCCAGCTGATCATGCTGTTGATGCCAATGGCCTGCAGCGCGGTGTTCAGGACCCCGCTCTTGGAGAACACATACCGCCACATGACCGAAACCGCCACACTGCCGCCGAGAATGGAGGGCAGGTAATAGACCACGCGATACAGCGGAATGGCCTTGGAATCCCGGTTCAGGATCAGTGCCACGATCAGGGCAAACAGCAGGCGCAGCGGAATGGAGATGAAGACAAACTGAAAGGTCACCCCGAGGGACTGCCGGAACAGCTTGTCCGACGTGAACATTCGGACGTAATTCTTCAGCCCGACGAATTTCGGCGCGGACAGCATGTCATACTCTGTCAGCGACAGGAAGAACGAGGTGACAAACGGTACCGCAGTAAACGCCAGAAAACAGATCAGCCAGGGCCCGATAAAGAAATACCCGATGAGGTTTTCCTTTCTCCGGCGCCTGCGCATGGTGACGGAAAGCGTAGATTTCATGACAGTCCCCCCTGACAGGCAGAATGGAGGCCTGCGCCTCCATTCTGATGATTTTTGCAAAGATTTCATGCGCCCGCGGCCGAATCACAGGCCGCAGGCACGGGCAGGCGAAAACGCGCTTCCCGTCACTCCGGAAGGATGGACGATGCCTGGTCGACAAAGTCCTGAATGCAGTCTTCCGCACTCATCTCCCCGTACATGACGGAGGTATAGTCATTCTTCAGCACAGAGATGGCCTCGGCGGAATTGGCCGGGTCTGCCGGGTTGACGGACGGAACCGCCTCCTGAACTCTGCTGATGTAGCTGAGAACAGTCTTGGTATCGTCGGAAACATCGTCGCTCTCGGAGAGAAGCTCGCGCAGATGGCTGTTCAGATAGATTCCGCGGTCCGTACCGAGCGTCATGCAGGCGTCCTCGTCATTGACCAGATAGTTGATCACTGCCGCCGCTGCCTTGGGATCCTCGCAGTTCTTAGAGATGGTCCAGTACATATTCGGGTTGAGATACATGCCGGTCTGCTTGCCGTCATCCAGCTTCGGAAGCATCACCAGGTCATACTGGTTGTCGCTGCCGGCGGTGGTGTACATTGTGTAGTAGTTGCTCAGGATAAAGGACATGGCCGACTGTCCGGTCACAATATAATTTTCCTCGGTGGTAGACCAGGCGACCTGCACTTCCGGATCCACGAAGTATCCAGCATCCACGCCGTCCTTGATCTGCTGCACCGCAGCCGCAACAGCGCTCTTCACGTCGTCGTCATCGGCCCACGGAAGAGACTGCCCGTCCTCGGAGAAGAAATCATATCCATAGCAGCGGACCATATCCTCGATCAACCATCTCGCCTCGGCGAGGAATGGGATATCGGTCTGTACACCGGTCGCATCATAGATATCCTTTGCCGTCTGGATGAACTCACTCCAGGTCCACTCATCGGTCGGATAATCAATGCCGGCCTGATCAAAAATGCCCTTGTTGTAGATCACTGCGACAGAGTTGACACCGGTGGTGATGCCGGCCAGCTGGCCGTCCACCACGCCGCCGGAAAGGCTGTCCGTGTCGATGTATTCCGTGCTGATGGTCCCGTCGTCAATGTAAGGCTGCAGGTCAATGATCTGCCCGTTCTTGGAATAGTTGATGATATCCGTCGTGGACATCTGGATCACATCGGGCAGGTTGTTGCCCACGGCCTGCGTCGCCAGGTTTTCAAAATAGCTGTCCCAGCTGGTGTATTCATAATTGAGTGTGTCACCGCTCTTTTCGGCATAGGCATCCAGAGCGCTGATCGTGGAATTGTGGCGCTCCTGGCCGCCCCACCATGCAATCCGGAGCGTTGCACCGCCCTCCGATTCCGATGCGCTCTCCGCCTCACCGGCATACGCTGATGTCCCGAGTGCCATCACGGCAGCCAGAGATACTGCAAAAATCCGTCTCGCTTTCATTGAATTTTCCTCCTTCTTGCGGGATCTCCCCCGCTTCATCTGATTCCATTATAGCGAATACTGACGGATCTGTTTTGCAAAAATCCGGTCTGTTTGTTCAGATTTCCGAACTCGTCGAAAGGGGCTCTCCGCTTTTCACTGCTCCGGATTCTGGAAAACCGCCGGTGCCCGGCCGGCTTTCTGCCTCTTTTCCAGATGTTTCTCGACGCGGTTCACGATCATTTCCATGGCCACCGAATTCTTCCCGCCGGTGGGCACGATGATGTCCGCGTTTTTCTTGCTGGGCTCCACGAACTGCTCGTGCATCGGCTTGACAGTCGTCAGATACTGGTTGATGACCGAATCCAGCGTCCGCGCACGCTCCTGCACATCCCTCTTGATCCGCCGGATGATGCGGATATCCGCATCCGTGTCGACAAAGATCTTGATATCCATCATATCCACCAGCCGCTGGTCCGCAAAGATCAGAATGCCCTCCACAATGATGACGCTGGTCGGATAAACCATCTTCCAGTTCTGGCTGCGGTTGTGGATCGTATAATCATAGATCGGGCTCTGGATCGGCTGCCCCGCCTTCAGCTTGCGCAGATCCTCCACCAGAAGATCCGTGTCGAACGCGTTCGGATGGTCGTAATTGAGCTTTGACCGCTCCTCATAGGTCATGTTGTTGTGCGCCTTGTAGTAGTCATCGTGGTGAATCACGGTGATCTCCTCGCCGAAACGGCGCACGATCCGCTGGGTCAGGGTTGATTTTCCGCTCCCGGTGCCCCCCGCAATGCCGATCACCAGCACGTCGCCGACTTTTCCCGTCTGATGCGTGCTGTCCTGGGCATCCGGAATCACAACCGCGTCGTCCCCGGCTGCCGGGTCCTCTGCCGCGCCGTCCCGCTCGCCCATCAGGCGGTTCAGTGTCTCGCCCTCCTGCTCCTGCTCCTCCTCGGGCAGAATAAAATCGGATACCTTTTCCATTCTTCCAGTCTCCCGTCTTTCATCAGTTTTGAACCCAATCGGTCCGGTGCCTGCCGTCTGTCACAAAGCTGCAGGCAGCGCTGTTTCTGTATCAGCCGTCTGATACCGCGTATCGGTGCACCTGGCCGCATTTACCGGGCGTCTGACGGCATTTTTTCCGGTTCCGCTTTGCCCTGTTTCTTCTGATCCTCCCGGATCAGAATCCGGAGAGCTTCCACCGCCGTGCGGATTGCGCCGTCCGTGTCATGCACCACCGGATTGGGCAGATTTACCTTTGCCCGCTCCTGATTGGCCATCACCAGAAAGACACTGCCGACACGGACATGCAGAGACGCCCCGACAATAAACAGCGCGGCGGATTCCATCTCGGAGGCAAGGCAGCCCATCCGCTTCCAGGCCTCCCATTTGTTCAGGAGTTCATAGCTGACCGGCTTCTTTTCAGGCTCATGCTGTCCGTAGAAAGAGTCCTTGCACTCGACGACCCCGGTGTGGAAGCGGAATCCCTGCGCTCTGGCCGACGCGCGCAGCGCGTCCACAATGTCGATGTCCGCCACGGCCGGATATTCGATGGGAACATATTCCCGTGAGGTTCCCTCCATCCGGACCGCGCCGGTCGCAATCACCAGATCCCCGCTCTGCACCGGCAGCTGCATTCCCCCGCAGGTTCCCACCCGGATAAAGGTATCTGCACCGCACCGGGTCAGTTCTTCCAGCGCGATGGAGGCGGAAGGGCCGCCGATCCCCGTTGACGTGACGCCGACCCGCACTCCGTCCAGCGTTCCTGTCCATGTGACAAATTCGCGGCTGTCGGCAATCTGCACGGCATCCTCGAAATAAGCCGCAATCCTGCGGCAGCGTTTCGGATCTCCCGGAAGAATCACATACTTTCCGATGTCTCCGGGGCCCACCTGAATATGATACTGCAAATCTTTTTTCTCGCTGTAATTGATCATCTCTTAACCGCCTTATCCATAGGCCGGATGCGCTTAGAATCTTTATCCTTTCGCGGCCGTTCCGGCTCTGCCTCAAAACCGCTGGTGTGCCCTAATCCACGCCATGACGCGCTCCGCGACGTCCTTCACACAGCCCTCCTCAAACGGTGAGCGCAGACCGACAGCCCGGACACCGTCCTCAAAGCGCATGGTTCCCGCCTGCTTCACAAAGCGGAGGTAGGTGTCCCACGCCTTTTCATGGTCCTCATTGTCCATCAGGAAAAACTGGAGCGCCACAACCGCGGCCAGCGCATAATCGATGTAGTACAGCGGATTGACATAAATGTGCAGCTTATACTGCCATCCGGCGCCTCTGCTGTAGAAGGGAATGTCCTCGTAATCCGTCAGATGCGGCTGAAACTCTGCCAGAAGTCTCTTCCACTCCTCATTTCTCTCCTCCGGTGTCCATTCCGGATGCTCGTAGGCGGAATACTGAAAGGCATCCACGATGCAGGCATAGGGAATGAAGGACAGCGTGTCCTCCGTGTGTGCCAGATCATACTTGTCCGAACCCCGCTGATCCGCATAGAACAGCCGGTGCCATTTCTGCGTCAGAAACTCCATCGCCATCGAGTGGCATTCCGCGGTCTCGGAGGAAAATTCCTGGTCCGTCCGGCTCAGGTTCGGCATGCGCGAAGCGGTATAGGCCTCAAATGCATGGCCTGACTCGTGGGTGAGGACCTCCACATCGTCCCCGCTCCCGTTGAAGTTTGAGAAAATGAACGGTGCCCGGTAAGTATCCAGGAACGCCGTATAACCCCCCGGCGCTTTCCCAGGCCGGGAATCCGCGTCGATCAGCTCCCCGTCCATCATGAAGCGGTAGAATTCCGAGGTTTCCGGCGAGACGGCGTCGAACATCGCTTTTCCGGCCTCCAGAATATCCGCCGGGGTGCCGGCCGGGTGAGAATTGCCGTCGCCGAACAGCACAAGGTCGTCATAGGCGCGCCACTTCCCGCCGGAGAGGCCGATCCGTGCCGCCTGAATCTTCTTCAGTTCCGTCACCAGCGGCACCAGATCCCGCGCAACCTGCCGCCGGAATGCCCGGACCTCCTTTGCGCCGTAGCCGTACCGGTTCATGCGGATATTGCCGAGATCCACAAAGGTGTCATAGCCCATGCGGTGCGCCTGTTCCGTCCGGTTTTTCACCATCCGGTCATAGATCTCATCCAGTTCGGCGCGATGGCTGTCAAAGAAACGGCCTTCCGCCGCCCAGGCGGCGCGGCGGACCGCCCGGTCCCCATCGGCCTTGTACGTGCGGATCTGCTCCACCGTCAGATTCTTCCCGGCAAAGGGAATCTGCGCGGAGGCATAGATCTCGTAGTATTTCGTCGCAAGGGCATTCTCCTCCTGCTTCAGCGGGATCACGGCATCGCTCATGCCGCGCACGGAATTCCCACGCTTTTCAAAGTAGAAGCTGCCCAGTTCCTTCTTCAGTTCTTCCAGAAACGGAGATTCCATGAGCGCCCGGCAAAACGCCGCATCTGCGTTCACAACCCGCGGGAGATTTTCATCCATGTAATCCTGTTCCGCCCGGTAATACGCGTCGCGGGTATCCTGGGAATTGCGGATATATACGATATTCTCTGCCGTTGAGAACGCCTCGGCTTCCCGGTCATACGCGTCTAGAATCTCCCTCTGCTCTGCCGCACTGCCGGCTGTGCGCATTCTCTCCGTCAGTTTCTCCATCTTTGCAGCAACTGCGTCCACATCCGGACGCTCATAGACAATCTGAGAAAATTTCATCGATTCCCCCTTCGTTGGATTCCTGATTTTAAACCATCTGATCGCCTTTATTATAAAAGGATCCGTCAAAAAAGGAAACAAAAAAGCGGCAGGATGTGTGGTATTTTCACACATCCTGCCGCAGTGAATGCATCTGTCCGATTCCGGCCGGCCGGATTTTCTTCACAGAACGCTCACCAGGATCCGCACGTCGGGGGCGCTGCGCCGATCAGGCCTGCTCAGGACTTTTCTCGGAAACCAATCAGGTCGAATACCGCCATAATATCCACCAGCAGGTCCCTCATGGCTGCAATGTCCCGCCGGTACTGGTTGTATGCCTTTTTCCGTCCGCGCATATTGAGGGCATCGGTATAATTTTCCTCTTCCGTCTCCCATTTGGTGATCAGATGAAACATCGTCGGAAGGAAAAATTCATGCAGCGAATCCAGCCAGAGGATCGTTCGGCGGATTCTGTCGCGGTCCCCCCGGCGGATCATTTCCTTCCAGAAGATTCCCATTTGGCCGACCCGGGAGGAAAGCCGGTAGCGGGACATCTGATCCGTATATTCTTCATTCTGATCCGCCAGATCCTGCAGGGGCCGGGTGCCGTAAATATCGGACAGCGCGCTCTCCTGCAGCCTGCAGATCAGATCATTCTTCCGGGAACAGCCGGATGCCTTCACCAGCGCGGCTGCATTCAGCCAGAGAAAGAGATCCGCATCGTCCGACTCTGTGATGCCATTGAAATACAGCTCAAAATCATAATACTGCCTGCGCAGCCTTTTCTCTCTAGCATTCATATCTTTCCTGCTTACTGATCGGGCTGCAAACACAACAAACGTACAACCCGCGGATACCATCGGCATTAAGACTTCCCGCGGCAGAAGTACCATCAGAAAAATTGTTGACAAAACAGAATGATGCGGGAATAAGTATATAGAAACTACTTACATTTATCATATCCCTGACAACCATTTTTGTCAAGTAACAGATATAAAAGTTTGAAGTGATTGGTCAATTATTTCACAAAGTAATAAAATATGCTCAATGCCGCAGGAATAATCTGCCACAGTATTGAGCAATCTGCCGATATTCGAAGCGCATTCCCGAGAATGCCATCGCAGAATGATGATTCTATTTACGTGAACGAAAATCCTGTCAATGAAATGATAAGTCCCCAGAATACGCCGACGACATACAGCAGGGCCGTCACCTTAATGTTCTCCCGCAGATGGCGGTGGTTCGTGCGGAAGAGGACCAGAAGGCCCACGCCAGCGCCCACCAGGAGGCCTGCCATCATCTGACCTGCACCGAGCAGTCCGTCCAGGTAGAGCTGTGTGACCAGCACGGAGGATGCGCAGTTGGGAATCAGTCCGAAGGCTGCTGCAAGGAAGGTACCCGCGATCGGGCTGCCGCCGAGGAATCCCGCCACGCGGTCTTCCCCGAACCCCTCCACCGCAATCGTCAGAGCCACAGTGATGACAAACACAAACAGGACGATGTGCAGGGTATGGATCAGGGCTGACCGGACAATGGAGCCCTCCTCCTTTTCGTATCCGCAGTGCTCCTCGTCGCAGAGATCTCTCACATGCTTTTCCGTCTTGCTGCGGTACCGCGTGAAGCGAAGCAGAAAATCCACCGCAAAGCCCGAGAGCGCACCGATCACCATCTTGGACAGAAGCACCTTGAGGATCACCGGCAGCGCCACCCGCTCGGAGAGAAAGATCGGCAGCATCTCGTCCGAGGTTGACAGAAACACCGACAGAAGCGTGCCGATGGAAATCAGGCCGCCGGAATAAAGGCTGGCGGCGGCGGCAGAAAAACCGCACTGCGGTACAATGCCGACTGCCGCACCGGCCAGAGGTCCGAACCGGCCGACCTCGGTGATCAGCCTGGCCGCGCGGTCCGACGTGTGCCGTTCCAGCGCCTCCATCGCCAGATACGTGACAAACAGAAACGGAATCAGTTTGGCCGTATCAATGAGGGCATCAATAACCGCGTCCCACAGGATTGCTCCCATCTTCGTCTCCTCTCTTTCCTCCGTCCTCTGCGGAACGGATGCTGTTTTCCTCTGTACTGCATTCCGGCATCCGGATTTCCTCCGGGTGCCTGCCGTGTGCGCGGCAGGCCTTCTTTTCCGGTTCCGCTCCTTCGCCATCCGCTGTCCCGGCATTTTCGCCCGGCTCCTGCGCTGCCAGTTCCTGCCTGCATTCCCGGCACAGACCGACGAGAATCGACTGCCCGCAGTCCAGGGAAAAGCCGTGTTCCTCCATCAGATGTGCGGAGATCTCCTCCATGAAACCGCAGTTCAGGTGAATGATTTTCCCGCAGCAGGAACACAGAAGGTGCAGGTGTCTGGCGCACTCCATCTTCGGGCGCAGATACTGGTAAAACTTTTCGTCCTCGCCGCCGACTTTGTGGCCCTGCAGGATATTCTCCCGCTCCAGGCGGTCCAGGTTGCGGTAAATCGTCGTCAGGTTGATCGTCATCCCCTCCGCCGTCATCTGCCGGTGCAGATCCCCGGCGCTGACTTTCTGCTCCGAATGCTCTTCGAAGTATTTCATGATCCAGTCACGGTATCTGGTCTTGTATTCCATTCGAGTCACTCCCATTTTGCAAATCAGTTGCGTTTTTCAGGTGCGATGGCTATTATATCAGGTCTCTGTGCTTTGTCAATATGCAGTTCATTTGCATTTTATTCCAGCTGCAGGAACCGGAGATCAGAATGTCGATTCATTGAAAAAATACTGAATCCGGCAGCATTTTCTGGTATCATAAAAACAAACAGCAGGTACCGCATCGCAAAAGACACTGCCGGCCCGGGGCCGGCGTCAGAGGCGGCATGGATGCCAATACCGCAAACGAAAGGATTATGCCATGACAAGAGACGGAAGCGTATATGTTCCCTTTGAAGACCGGACCGGCGGAATGTCTTCGGTTTATTTTACCCGGAATCTTTCAGCGGAAGGGCTTGCGAAAATCTATGAGAAGGTAAACGGAAACATCACCGGAAAAACCGGCATCAAGCTCCACACCGGAGAGCCGCACGGACCCAACATCATTCCCCACGGCTGGGTGGAATATCTGATGAAGAAGGAACCGGAACTCCGGGATGCCTCCATCGTCGAGACAAACACCTATTATGCGGGAGACCGCGATACCACCGAGAAGCACCGGAGGACGCTGAAGATCAACGGCTGGACATTCTGCCCGGTTGATATCATGGATGAAGAGGGCACCGCCCTGCTTCCGATCCAGGGAGGCCGGTGGATGAAGGAAATGTCGGTCGGATCCCACATGCTGAACTACCAGTCTCTGGTCGTTCTCACCCATTTCAAGGGACACGTGATGGGCGGTTTCGGCGGCTCCAACAAAAATATCGGGATCGGCTGTGCGGACGGACACGTCGGCAAGAAGTGGATCCACTCCCGTGAGGAAGGCGAACAATGGTCTATCGCACAGGAGGAGCTGATGGAGCGCATCACGGAGTCCACCAAAGCGACGATCGACTTTTTCGGGAAGCACATCCTCTACATCAACGTTCTTCGGAACATGTCCGTTTCCTGCGACTGCGAGGGCACAGCGGCCCAGCCCGTGGTGACGCCGAATGTCGGCATCCTTGCCTCCCTTGACATCTGTGCCGTGGATACAGCCAGTGTAGATCTGGTCTACGCGATGAAGGAGGAGGATCACCATGACCTGGTGGAGCGCATCGAGACCCGGCATGGCCTCCGCCAGCTCTCCTGCATGCACGAGATGGGCATGGGCAATACCCGTTATCACCTGCTCGACATCGACCATGGGGATCGGGAAATCTCTCAGCAGGAGGCAGTGGCCGGTGTGGTGCCGTTCCAGGCGTGATTGTTCAGAGACTGTCAGAGAAAGAGGCTTCCGTCCTGGCGGACGGAAGCCTCTTTTCTTTGAACCAATTCTTTCCAGTGCGAGCCTCCGCCCGGGCAGCTTTTCTGCTGCCTGGCGGGACCTCCCCTCTGCTCCGGATTTCCTGCACCGTTTACAGATCAGCCGCAGGCTGCCTGGCTTACAGGTTGGTCGCAATCAGCTTGGAATAACTCTCCAGATAGCCGTCGCGGTCCCACAGCGCATCCGCAGGCTCCACCGGCGCCGCGCCGGTTTTCTCCGCCAGAAGCGCTGCCAGACAGTTCTTCTCAAAAATCATGCACTGTGCTTCCACGTCCTCTCTGCTGACGCCGGTGCAGAGGGCACCCTGGTCTTTTACCAGCACTGCATCGCAGGCGGACAATGCCTTTTCAATCGCAGCCTCATCTTCCAGCGAAGCGACACAGGTCACGGAAACGCCCGCGATCTGGGCGAAATCTTCGATATAGGCGGGCAGTTCCCTGCCCTTTGCCGCGAGAATCTTCGTGTACGGCGCTCGTGACAGCATGGCGATCCGCCCGTCCCGGACGAAGGGGCGGTCCGAGAGATCGATATCTCCGGAGAAATCCCCCTCCGGCTTCGGCGCCGTATAGCCGAACCGCAGTTCCGGAACATCGCTGCCGCAGATTCTGCGGTACCAGTCCCTCGACCTCTGCTCCAGCTGGTAGCAGCTCTCAAATGCCTGCTCCCTGCTCCCGCCGAACCCGACCGCACCGTGGTGCTGCATCAGGAACGCCGTCTGGGCCGAATGGTCATGAACCGCCCTGCGCATGTTCGCCTGGATCTCCGGGGAAGCATTCCTGCCGTACCGGCTGCAGGGGATGACTTCCTGCGCCGGGATATCGTCTCCGGAGACGGAAAGTGCGGAAGCGTATGCCTGATGGGTATGAATGACAAAATTCACCTCCGGCCGCTCCTGATAAATCATGCTGTGCACACCGCGCTCACTGGAAGGACGGATATCGCCTTCCCAGCTGAGATCCTTCACATTGACGACAACGATGTCCTCCGCCTTCAGGGTGTGATAGGCCCGTCCGGTCGGGGTGATGACAAACTGTGTATCGGAAATCCGTGCGCTGATGTTTCCCCAGGTTCTGGCAATCAGCCCTTCACGGACCAGTTCATTCCCGGCAGCAAGAACCAGTTCTCTTGCCTCCTGCAGCTGATCATGCATGTGTTTTCCTCCTCAATTTCCCGATTCTGCCAGATTTCTGACTCTGTGCAGTGCAATTCTCTGATCATGATACCAGCCTTCGCCATCCTGCAATCCTGACAAGGATAGGTACTTTCACCACAATCGAATCCTTCGCTCATTGTATATAGTTTCCGAAAAAAACGCAACAGCTCCGCGAATTTTCGCGGAGCTGCTGTCAGATGAAAGAATGCCGGTCCGGCCTGCCGGAGGCAGAGCCGGACGGATGACGGATGTCTTACTGAATGTCCACCCGGGCTGCATACAGCGAGCCGTCGGATTTTGCCTTATAACTTACAATCACCGATTCTCCGGTGCTGAGTACTGTCTGCCCCGCAGCGCCTGCCGTCACAATCGTGGCGCTGTTCGTGTTCAGCGTCAGGACAGCACTTCCCGCCGCCGTCGGCTGAAGAGTAAACATGGTTCCGTTGACAGACAGGATTGTTCCGCTGACCACAGTGACTTCCGAGACATCCACGGTGTCCGTGACATCCCATTCGGAGATCACCCGGTCCAGTGCCGCCTGGTTCTGCGCCGACACCCGCACAAGGTTGATCGAGGGTTCGTCCGGATCCGCGCAGATGTCCACTGTGCGCACCGGTGTGACGCTGCTGCCCCATTTTGCCCAGAACTCCGTGCCCGTCATCGCGTTCCCGGCAAGATAACTGTCCGCCGTAATCTCCTGATGCCAGGTCTCATCCTGCGCATTTTCGGTCAGGCTGGTTCCCCATACGGCCTGCGCCGCCGTACCGATCTGCTTTCTCTGTGCCGCCGGATCGCTCACCCGGTCCAGATACAGCGTATACCCGGTCAAAAGCTTTGCGGCCGGCGTGGAATAGGACGCCTTTGTGTCATTGGCCATCTTCTGCAGATACAGCATCGATGCCGTATCGACGGTCACATAGGCATTTCCGTCGCTCCAGGGCAGGCAGATGACATAATGGATGGTCTCATTCTCGCCGCCCTCGGTACCGGAAACACCCGCTGCAAAATACGGGGAGGTTCCCACCGCGCCGGCCAGTTCAGATTCCGTGCTTCCGATCTGCAGGCCGAAGGGCACACCCGCGGCAGTCACTTTCTGGGCGGTTTCCTTCCGGAGGATCAGCGCGACCTTCACGGAATCCGCATGTACGCCGTCCGCCGACAGATGCGGCGTCAACTGCACCGCCACGGCGTCCTGCGCCCCCTTGCGGTACCAGTAAAGGGTATCGGATCCGCTGTCAGACAGCACATATCCGGCCTCGATAAAGGGATCCGAAGAGGAAACCTGCTGCAGGGCTGCGCGCACACTCTGAAGAAGCTGTGCGTCCAGCACTTCCGGCGTAATCTGATCCTTCAGGGTAAATGTGAAGCTCACGGAAGGATTGTCTGTACCGCTGTACAGCAGGGAATTCAGACTGCTGGTCAGCTGGTTGGCCCTCTTCTGCGGCTCCGTCAGCTCCGGTGCCTGGGTCGTGGTTTCCTGCGCGGTGGTGGATTCCGCCGTCGTGGATTCTGCCGTCGTGGATTCTGCCGTCGTGGATTCTGCCGTCGTGGATTCTGCTGTGGTCTGCTCTGCGGTCGTCGGTTCCGTCGTTGTGACTTCTGCTGTTGTCGATTCTGCAGTCGTCTGCTCCGCCGTTGTCGGCTCTGCGGTCGTTGATTCCGCAGCTGTCGTCTGCTCCGCCGTTGTGGTTTCTGCGGTCGTCGGCTCCGTCTTATTCTGCTTCCATGCATCCAACAGCGCGTTGCAGATCTGTGCATTCTCCGCATGGACATTGACCTGATAACGAAGCGTTCCGTCCTCTGCCGCAGTCTTCGTCATGGTGACCGTTTCCCACAGGATGGGATCCGATCCATATTTCTCTGTCAGTTTGCTGTACAGATCGCTGTCTGTAATCAGCGTGGAATCTGCCGGGATGGTCCAGACGGTCGTCTCCGTTGTCCCGTCCGTCGTCACTTCCGGATCCGAGACATCCGACGAAAGCTTTCGGATCTGTGTATCCAGGCTGTCCTTCACAGATGCAATCTCTGATTCGTCCGCCGCGCCGGACGTGACGGTATATTCCGCCGTCACGGCAGCCTCCGTGCCATCTGCATTCTGAAGCGCCTTGTAATCCGCATTCACAGTCTGAAGGAATTCCGTAAAGGAATTCTGTGCGCATGCGTCAATCTCCGCCGTCAGCACATCCGTGTCGGTATCCTCCGGGAAAGCTGTCAGACTGACCGTCAGGGAATCTCCAGACGGGTCGGAGCTGTCCGGCTGATATGCATACCCGCTGTACTTCTGCAGCAGGGACGAAACCTCCGTGAGCGGCATGCCCGGTTTCACCAGTTTCTGAAAATCAGAAAAGCCCAGGACCTGCGCCTCCTCGGCCGCATTTGTGCTGCTCTCTGCCTCCGTTTCCGCGGAATTCTCCGCTGCCGTCTGGCTGTCCTGTACGGTTTCCGTTTCTCCTGCCACTGCTGCCGCAGTAACGGCGGCCGTCATGGTCAGCGCGAGCATGACGGCTGTCAATGCCTGTTTTCTCATGATTCTGCCTCCTCCACTCCGGGTATTCTGGTACACACGGACCTGTTCCTTGTGTTCCGAAGTCATTATAACAATTTGGGAAGCTAAAAGGGTCAGATTTCTGAAAAGTTAAGGATTTTGTAAGGTTAGCAGCGCGCGCCGCCGGGCGCACGAAAATAGGGCAGGACATGGTCACTGCCATGTCCCGCCCCGCTGATTTCACCCAGTCGGAAACTTCCGATTCCGAATGAAAGCCGTTTTCTTTATTCTGCGGCTGTCTCGGACTCTGCCTCGGTACCATCGTCAGAATCCAGCTCATAGACGTCGCCGTACTTCTTCTCGAAGTCTGCCTTGGTCTTCGGAACAACGATGTCGCCATCGATGATCTGCTGCTTGGCCTCTTCCACCTTCTTGAGGACATCCGGATCGATGTTGTCGGTGGTCGGTGCGATATCCACGCCGCCGTGTGCAAGGTCATAGGTCTCGACACCGGACTCCAGCTTACCCTGGATGAGCTTCTTCACGCTGTCATAGCATCCGTTGTCCACTCTCTTCATTGCGGAGGTCAGGATCGTCTCCGGTGCGATGCTGCTCTGGTCGGAGTCAACGCCGATTGCCCAGATTCCGCCTTCCTTGCAGCCATCGATGACACCGAGCCCGGTACCGCCTGCTGCGTGGAAGATCACATCCGCGCCGTTCGTGATCATGTTGGTCGCCAGGGTCTTTCCGGTTGCCGGATCGCCGAAGGCATTCGCATTGGCCTGAAGAA
>OMZJ01000152.1 GCA_900315495.1 uncultured Lachnospiraceae bacterium | reverse complement strand
ATCCATGATTCGCCGGGAACGGAAATTTGTCTGCGGAAAGAGGGAGGATCCTTTTCATGCTTCTCAAGGGTGCGATTCTTGTCATTTTCTTTGCGGTGATGGTCGGCATCGGCATCGTCTGCCGGCGGTCGGCGGCGGATGTCAACGGCTTTGTGCTGGGCGGCCGGAATGTCGGGCCGTGGCTGACCGCGTTTGCCTACGGCACCTCTTACTTCTCGGCGGTTGTCTTTGTCGGATACGCAGGGCAGTTCGGCTGGAAGTACGGAATCGCCGCAACGTGGGCCGGTATCGGAAACGCGCTGCTGGGATCCCTCCTGGCCTGGGTGGTGCTCGGCCGCCGCACCCGGATCATGACCCAGCACCTGAATTCGGCGACCATGCCGGAATTCTTCGGCAAGCGCTTCGGCAGCGACCGGCTGAAAGTCGCCGCTTCCGTCATCACCTTCATCTTCATGATTCCCTACACTGCTTCACTGTACAACGGGCTGTCCCGCCTGTTCGGCATGGCCTTCCACATCGACTACAGCATCTGCGTCATCGTGATGGCAGTGCTCACCGGCATTTACGTCATCGTCGGCGGCTACATGGCCACGGCGGTCAATGACTTTATCCAGGGTTTGATCATGATCGGCGGTATCATCGCGGTGATCGTCTCCGTGCTGAACAGCCAGGGCGGTTTCCTGGCAGCGCTGGACGGGCTGGCGCGCGTCACGGATGAGAGCGTATCCGACACGCCGGGTGTCTTCGCATCCTTTTTCGGGCCGGATCCGCTGAATCTTCTGGGCGTCGTCCTGCTGACCTCCCTGGGCACCTGGGGTCTGCCGCAGATGGTGCAGAAGTTCTACGCGATTAAGAGCGAGAAATCCATCAGCACGGGTACCGTCGTCTCCACCGCCTTCGCCGTCATTGTTGCCGGCGGCTGCTACTTCCTCGGCGGTTTCGGCCGGCTGTTCTCTGACCGGGTCAATGTGGCCGCGGACGGATATGACTCCATCATCCCTGCCATGCTGTCAGGGCTTCCGGATCTTCTGATCGGAATTGTCGTGATCCTGGTTCTTTCCGCGTCGATGTCCACGCTGTCCTCGCTGGTCCTGACCTCCAGCTCCACCATCACCCTGGACCTGATCCGCGACCATTCCCACCGGAAGATCGATGAGAAAGGGCAGCTTCGCATCATGCGCGGCCTGATCGTCGTCTTTATTGCCATCTCGGTCGTCATCGCCCTGATCCAGTACCACAGCAGCGTGACCTTCATTGCGCAGCTGATGGGAATCTCCTGGGGTGCCATGGCAGGCGCGTTCCTCGCGCCGTTCCTGTACGGCCTGTACTGGAAGGGAACGTCCGCGGCAGGCTGCTGGGCAAGCTTCCTGTTCTCCGTGGTCTTCATGCTTGTCGACATGCTGCACCGGACCGCACTTCCGGCTCTGCTGCAGTCGCCGATCAATGCCGGCGCATTCTGCATGATCGCCGGGCTGATTCTGGTCCCTGCGGTCTCCCTGCTTACCCGAAAGCCTTCCAGGGCACTGGTGGAGGACGCCTTCTCCGGTTATGACAAGAAGGTCACGGTTCCGCAGAGCGAGGCGCTGCAGGAAGATCAGGGAAAGTGATCATTCCAGGGCAGAAGAGGAAACGAGGTGCTCCGTCCTGCGGAAGTTTTGGAGAATAAAGGTTCATCAAAATGGCTGTCTGGTCAGGAATGACCCGATAGCCATTTTTGTTGAAAAAGCCGGCAGGAATGCACACGCACCAGTGTGCATTCCTGCCGGCTTTTACATTCTACTCTGAATCCTGCTGGAAGCTTTACTTTGCGGCTGCCCCGTCAAAGATCTTCATCAGCTTCTTGTACTTGGTGTCGAGTCTTGCCAGGGGCTTGGTGATGCTGGCGCGGATTGCCACATCCGTCTGCGCGTCCTCGCGGGGATCCGTCTCCTTGGATTCAGGTTCCGGCGTGTCGGCCCAGGGGCGGAGCGCCTCCACCAGCGTGAAAATGTCCTCCCGGAGGAATTCCAAGCCCAGGGTCGCCGTGACGCCCTTCAGGTCATGGGCGGCCGCGAAGGCGCCGCCGAAATCTCCAGACAGGACCAAAGAATTGACGGTCAGAATCTCCGCGTCTGAGACAAAAGACCGCAGGGAATCCAGATAAAAATTTTCGTCATCCGCAAAGCGGTGTACGGTTCTCGGAATGTCACAGCCGAGCGCACTCAGATTTCTCAGAATTTCATTCATGGTTTTCCTGATTCTCCTTCTCAAATTGGTTAGCAAGCATTCCCAGAAGACTGGCGGGTTCCACCGGTTTGGCAAGGAAGTCGTCCATGCCGGCGTTGATGCAGCGGTCTCTGGTCTCGTCCAGCACATCAGCCGTCAGCGCGATGATCGGAATCGTCGCCGCATCCTTCTGGCCGGACTTCCGGATCTCGCGGGACGCCTGCAAGCCTCCCATCACCGGCATCATCAGATCCATCAGGATCGCCTGGTAATGGTACGCACCCTTCTTCAGGAACAGATCCACGGTTTCCTGCCCGTCGCGGGCGAGATCCGCGTGAACCCCCTTCGTCGCAAGAATCCGCATGATGACTTCCGCGTTGGTATGATTGTCCTCAGCGATCAGAACATTCTTGCCGAGGAGGATATGGTCTTCATAGGTCGTCCCGGCGGAGTTATTGTGCCACAACCGGATCTGGTCGTCCGTCGCGAGACTGTAGGTCAGCGTGACGGTGAATTCCGAGCCCTTCCCGATGTCGCTCACGCAGGAGATAGTCCCGCCGAGGATATCGATCAGGTTCTTGCAAATATACAGGCCCAGGCCGGTGCCGGAGCGGAATCCCTCGTCCTCCGCCTCCTGGCGGAACGGCAGGAACATGCTCTGCTGGAAGGCAGGGCTGATGCCGCGGCCATTGTCCTTCACCACATAGGTGTGCGTCACCTTGCCATTGTCATAGGCGGCGTGCACCTTCAGGCTCACATTTCCGCCGGACGGCGTGAACTTGATCGCGTTGTTCAGAAGGTTCAGGAGGATCCGCTCCACGTGCTCGGTATCGATCATCACATAGCGGTCTTCGCTGCCCGTGACGCTGCACTCGAAGTGAATGCCGTTTTCCCGCGCCTGCTCCTCCGCGATGCCGGAGACCTCGTCGATCACATCCTTCTCGTGGGCGACGGAGTAGGAGGGGACCACCTTCCCCGCGTTGATGCGGCTAGTCTCCAGGATCTCCTCGATCAGGCTGACCAGGTAGTGGCCGGAGTCCAGAATCTTTTCCAGGTTGTCGCGGGACTCGTCCGACAGGGATTTGTCCTCCAGCGTGAGCTCCGTCAGGCCCAGGATCGCCGTCATCGGCGTGCGCATGTCGTGGCTCATGTTGGAGAGGAACGCCTGCTGCTCCTTGCTGTTCTGCATCTCCTGGCGGAGGGCCTTCGCCATCTCGTCGATCTGCTTCTGGTCGTCGACCTGCTTGGTCGTGTCCACAAAGGTGATGACCAGGCCCTGCAGGCGGTTGTCGCCGGATTCCCCGGATCCGTCCCCGGTGTTCTCGGCCGCTGCCGGCTTCTCAGGCTTTTCCTCCTCCGGGCGGTTCTGGTCCACCTTGTGGTAGGGCGCGATCCGCAGCATGTAGCTCTTTCCGGTGCTGGAGGCGCATAGCTGCTCCACCGGGACCAGCGTCTTCATGACGTCCCGGCACAACCCGATCATGTTGATGGTCGGGAAGTTGTACGCGATGTAGCGCAGGGAGCGGCCCACATCCTGATTGACGATGTTGAATTCCGTCGCAATGTACTCGGTGAATTTCCGGATGTTGAGGTCCCGGTCCACCATGATGATGCCCACCGACGTCGTGGAGAGGAAATTCGCCATGTCGTCGTTCAGGTCCGCCAGCTCGTTGACCTTGGACTGGTACTCCGAGTTGACGGTGTACAGCTCCTCGTTGACGGACTGCAGCTCCTCGTTGGAGCTCTGCAGCTCCTCATTGGCGGTCAGAAGCTCCTCATTGGCCGCCTGCAGCTCCGCGTTCACGGATTCCAGTTCCGCCACGGTCTTGCGCAGGTTGTCCTGGGAGGCCTTGAGTTCCTTCTCCAGGTCAGAGATCCGGCGCGCCGCCACGATATCGACCTGGTATTCCTTGACTTCCCCGATCAGCTTCTGCCGGCCGCGGATGAAAGAGATGACAGAGTACTCGGTCTCCCCGCCGTGCAGGTCCTTCATCGGCTGGATGATGACCTCCACGTTCTCCATCCCGCTACGGAAGGACACCGGCACCTTGTCAAAGGTCACCGCGCCCTTACGCTGGCGGCTCTCCTTCAGCCCGGTGGAGACCGCAATCTTCAGGTCCTCCCGGATCAGGGAGAAGATGTCCAGCGTGGCGTTGCCCCGCGGGATCGTCATGAACTCGGACGAATCCCCGTAGGTTCGGCACAGCTCATTCTTACCGTTGACCAGGACGGAGGTCGGCACAATGTTTTCCAGAACCGCCGAATCCAGCTCCTTCTCGTCGTAGTGCGTGTCGGGCACGTCATTGCTGTCCATGATGACTGGCAGGTTCAGCGAGGGATCCGCCGTGCTCTGCATGGAGTAGGTGATCTTCGTGTGGGGCGGCTCCTTCCCGGAGGCGTTGTGGACGAAAATCTTTTCGTTCGCAAACAGTACGCGGAAGATGTCGTCGTAATCGAAGATGGATTCCGACCGGCCCAGGAAGAGGTATCCACCGTCCTTCAGGGCCAGGTGGAAGATGCCGAACAGCTGCTTCTGCAGGACCGACTGGAAATAGATCAGGAGGTTGCGGCAGGAGATCAGGTCCAGCTTCCCGAAGGGCGGATCCTGGAAAACGTTGTGCTGCGCGAAGATGATCATCTTGCGGATGTCCGAGCGGATTGCGTACTTGTTGCTCTTGCGGGAAAAATACTTGCTCAGCCGGGAGACCGACACATCCTCGATGATGTTGTCGCCGTAGACCCCGCGGGACGCGGCGCTGATGGCGTCGGCGTCCAGGTCGGTCGCAAAGATCTTGATTTCCCGGCGCAGATTCAGTTCCTCCATCACCTCGGAGAAAAGGATCGCGATGGAATAGGCTTCCTCCCCGGTGGAACAGCCGGCCACCCAGACCCGGATCTGCTCCGACTTCTGCGTGCGCTGCACCAGCGGGCGGATCACGTTCTCCTTCAGAACTTCAAAGTACTCTGGATCCCGGAAGAAGCTCGTGACGCCGATCAGGACCTCCTTGGCCAGGATTTTGGTCTCGTCCGGGTTGGCCTTGAGGTAGTTGACGTACTCCCGCAGGTTCCGGCAGTGGGTGACCACCATGCGCCGCTCGATGCGGCGAAGGATCGTCGTCTGCTTATAATAGGTATAATCGATGTTGGTGACGTCCCGGAGAATGGAGAACACCTGCACCATCAGGTCGTCGTCCGTCAGCTGCAGGCGGTTGGACTGGTCCGTCATCGAGGCGGCGATGTGCGCCATCTCGCGGGCGATGCCCTCCGGATTCTGCACCAGGTCCACAAATCCGGTGGCAATCGCATTGCGCGGCATGCCGTCAAACTTGGCGCTCTCGGGGGACTGGACGATGATCAGGCCGTTCTTGTCCTTGATGGACCGGATCCCGTTGGTGCCATCCGAACCGGTGCCGGAGAGAATGACCGTCACCGCGCGGTTCTGGTAGGCATCCGCCAGGGAGCGGAAGAAGATGTCAATCGGGTGATTGATCTTGGTGTGATCGTATTCCTTCAGCCGGAGCACATCCGAGACAATCTCGATGTTGTACTTCGGCGGAATCATGTAGACGTGGTTGCGCCGCACGCGCTCCCCGTCCTTCGCCTCGGACACGGGCATGCTGGTGTACTTTCCGAGAATTTCCGCCAGAAGGCTCTTATGGTCGGGGGCAAGATGCTGAATGATCACAAAGGCCATTCCCGTGTTAGCCGGCAGGAAGGTCAGAAACTGCTGCAGGGCTTCCAGCCCGCCCGCGGACGCGCCGACGCCCACCACACAGGAAGGCGGTACTTCCTGCCTTGCTGCCGGAGTATTGTAATCCATATCTGTAGTCACCTCTCGCTGCACTGCTTGTTGCAAACGCCCGATGCCGGATCGCAGAAAAAGCATCCGGAAGCCAGCGTTTCATGCCGCCAGGGAACGAAAATGCCTATAGCGGCAGTTAAAATTATACAACTTTTTTCAGAAAAAGTCGAATTCTCTTTTCATCATTTTATCTTTGTGTGATATAATAAGAACCAAAAAGGTTTCGTTTCTGATCAGTCGCAAAATCACAGGGATTACCGCGGAAATTCATACATTTCCACAAAAGGAGTGCGTTATGCCGGAGTTTGTATCTTCAGGCCGGATTGCCGGCTTTCTTAAAAATCGTGACGGACTCTTCAATCAGAAAGTGATTCTGCGACTGATCCGGGAGGATTCCGCTGCCGTCTGGGTCATTGATCCCGCGAGCGGAATCGGCCTGGATCTTTTGCAATGGCAGCAGGGTCAGGAAGGGCAGAAAGAGGGGAGCGCTTCCCCGGCAGACGAGGAATTCTACTACGAGCGCCGGATGCGGGAATGGATTGCGAAGGACTGCGTGGACCAGAGTCCCCGATCGGTTCTGGAATCTCTCTCCCTCTCCTCCGTCCAGCAGAGCCTGAAGGAGCAGGGTGGGAAGTGCTGTGTGTGCTTCCGGCTGAAGGATGTGTCCGGGGCGGACGGGATCCGCGACCTGGCGGCCTTCTTCTATCAGTTTGTGCTGGACGGCCTGATCTTTCTCGTGCTGCACGACCTGACCGAGGCGATCTCTTTCCGCAAAGCCCGGTACGCCGCGCAGCAGAAGGGACTGGAGACGTATCAAAGGGACCGCACGAAGATCTCAGATTTTCTGGATCTCATGCGGCAGGACAGCCGGAGCCCCCTGCACGCCATCGGGCAGCCCGCTTCCGGCACGGGAGCGGGGGAAAGCCTGACTCCGGCGGATTCCGCCAGTATCTCCGCCATGGACGGGTATCTCCGGAAAATCTCCATGTCCGGCACCTACATGGCCGACGTGATCGACGACATCCTGCAGATGTTGCATCTGGGAAACGGCGGGCCGGGGGAGGTTCCGGGTACCGTGAACCTCCGGCGCTTTCTCATCCGCGTGGAGGAATCCGTGCTGTACAAGCTGCAGGAGAAAGACCTGCACTTCCTTCTGGATGCCTCCGGGCTCTCGGTCAATGAGGTCGAGGCGGACAGCAGCTTTCTGCAGGAACTCTGCGAGAAGATGGTGGATCTGGTGATCAGCCGGACGGTCCGCGGCGGGACCGTGGAACTGCATATCGAGAGCGGGGGGACCGGGGAGAATGCCCATGCCGCCGCGCTGACTCTCGCCGCCGTCGGAAGAGGCCTGGTCCCGGATACCCCGAACGGATCCATCCCCGTCACGGATTCGGTGGAATCCCTGTCTGAATTGATGAACCGCGAGGCGGGGGCCTGGGATCTGGGCCTGAATCTGTTGAAATACTATACCAACGCGCTGGGCGGCAGCCTGTCGGTGGAAAATGTTCCGGATCTTGGAATGCGCGTTTCCGTGCGCCTGGTGCTGCATCTTCCGGAAGAAAAGGAGAATCAGAATATCGTGGAAAAATATCCGTTTCAGGGAAGAAGAATTTTAATCGCAGATGACAACAGGATCAACCGGGATCTGACCGTGCGGCTTCTGGAAAAAGAGGGCTGCGAGGTCCTCTCGGCCGAGGACGGCAAGAAGGCATTCGAGCTGTACCAGGAGAATGCCGCGGGCATCGACCTGATCATGCTGGACATCCGCATGCCGGTGATGGACGGGCTGGAGTGCACCCGGAAGATCCGCGCCTCCGGCATTCCGGGGTGCGAGACTATCCCGATCATCGCCCTCACCGTCTGCGCCTTTGAGTCCGACATCGAAAAGAGTTTTGATGCCGGTATGAACGAGCACCTGATCAAGCCCGTCGAGCCGGAGCGCCTGTACGAGGTGATTTCCCATTACCTCAAGGCCGAGTAACCGCGGCCGGAAAGGAAACCGCCCTGATCCAGGCAGGCTTTCTGACAGCCCAAAAAGCCTGCTGCAAGGGAAGAAATGCCCTTTTGCGTTCAGATAATCCGTAAGAATCGAACCGCCCGGCTTCCGGCGGGGAAAGAGAGGCTTATGCGCACTGCAGAAGAAATCAACCGGGAACTCCGGGTGGGATGGAATCTCGGCAATACTTTTGACAGCTTCGACATGCACAGAGACGGCAGGAAGGGAACCGGCGAGACCGGCTGGGGGAATCCCGTCACCAGCAGGGCGCTGATCCACAAACTTGTCTCGGACGGATTCAATATCATCCGGGTGCCCGTCACCTGGCAGGATCACTGCAGCCCGGAGGGAGACTGGGCCATCGATCCCTCATTCCTGGACCGGGTCGCGGAGGTTGTCTCATGGATTCTCGCGGAGGGCGCCTTTGCCATCGTCAACACCCACCACGAGAACCGGTGGCTCTTCAATGACCCGGGCACCGCGGAAGAGGAGAAACGTCATCGCTTCCAGAGGATCTGGGAGCAGGTCGCGCTCAAGTTCCGGGATGCCCCGGACACCCTCCTTCTGGAAGGGCTCAATGAGCCGCGGTACGAGGGCGGGGAGAACGAGTGGAACGGCGCCGTGCCCGAAGTCCGGCGGAAGGTCAACGAGCTGGAGGAGATTTTCGTAAAGACCGTGCGGAAGACCGGCGGGAACAACGAAAAGCGCGTCCTCCTTGTCACCAGCGCGGCGGCCTGCCCGGCGGAAGTCGCCCAGAAGGACATCCGCCTGCCGGACCATTTTGACCCGTATCTCATGGTCTCCCTGCACAGCTACAAGCCCACGTCCTTTACCGGGCTCTCCGGCGATTTCTCGCCGGAGAGCGCCGTCTGGGATGGAAGCCGCGTGCCGGAGATCGAGGCGCTGTACGAATCCTTCGACCGGATCATCCAGTCCAAAGGTTACCCTGTCCTTGTGACCGAGGACGGCGCGATGTGCAAGAGCAACGAGCCCGCCATGGCTGCCTGGGAGCGGGATACCGCCCGCATCGGAAAGAGATACGGCATCCGCCACATCTGGTGGGACAACGGGGAGCACGAGCGGATCGGGGATAACTTCGCCATGATCGACCGCCGGACCTGCACCTGGTACTTCCCGGAGCTGATGAAGGCCATCTTCGACAAGTAATGCAGTATCCGCAAAAGGTGTGTCACCGGTGCGGGTTTGATTTTATCTGCGTATCTGCGGGCGTTTTCCCCTTCTGCTGTTCTGGCACCCCTGAAACACTGCGGGGGATTCCTTACGGAACCGGATTGGGATTTCTGCAAAGTCTTTTCTGTGGTATACTGCTTCCTGCCGGCCCGGGATCATCGAAACGAAACTATCCGTCACCGGCAGGGAGGACAGCGTCAATGGAAGTCAGAATCCTGCATTTACTCGAAGGGGCACGGGAGGCATCGGGGACCGCTGTGATCATCGATGTGTACCGCGCGTTCAGCACCATCTGCTACCTGTTTCAGGCGGGCGTGGATAAAGTGTATCTCCTGGGAAGTCTGGAAAAGGCATACCAGATGAAGGCGGAGGATCCTTCCCGGATTCTCATCGGCGAGCGCGGCGGCAAAAAGTGCGAAGGCTTTGATTTCGGCAATTCCCCCTCCGCGATCGAGGGGCGGAACCTTGCCGGAAAAACGGCGGTCTTTACGACGAGCGCCGGGACCCAGGGCATCGCAAACGCCGTGAATGCGGCGAAGATTTATACCGGAAGCATCGTCAATGCCCGCGCAACGGCAAGGCAGATCCTGAAGGAAAATCCGGAGACCGTCTCTCTGGTCTGCATGGGGCTTTCCGGAAAGAGCATCGCGGAGGAGGACGAACTGTGCGCACAGTACCTCCGGTCGCTTCTTCTCGGGCACCCGATGGAAGACATCGCTGCGCGTGCGCAGGCCCTGCGGGCGACGGCCGGCGCCAAGTTTTTTGATCCGGCAAAGGCGGAAATTTACCCGGCCCCGGACTTTGCCTGCTGTTCCGTCCCGGACCGGTTCGATTTTTCGGTCCGCGTGCGCACGGAAGGCGGAATCCATATCGCAGAGAAGAACCCGGCGCT
>OMZJ01000066.1 GCA_900315495.1 uncultured Lachnospiraceae bacterium | reverse complement strand
TTCGCTGCCATCCGCAAAAGAGCGGTGGAGCGAAGCTCAACGGCTTCCTCATCTGGTTCGACCAGGGCAACGCCTTGGTCTTCGCCATATTCGGTTTTCACAGGATCGCCGGGCGACCGATCCTGTTTAATGGGCAAACCAAAAGCCCTCAACTTTTCAGCTGAGAGCCTTTGGTTCGCTCATCATGATTCGTTTACATCTTCATATTCAGAACCGAGCGGATCTCCCATTTGAAGCTTTGCTTCAAAAATAGCTTCCTCGACAACTCGGACACATTCATCGGTATTCTTCAGTATGTCCTTTCCCCAAAATCTCAGGACAGTCCACCCTAACGCGCGTAGACTTTTGTCTGTCTCGGAATCTCGTTCTCGGTTCCGTTCTATTTTGTTGATCCAATACTCTGGGTTTGATCCTTTCTCCAACTTAACTCTGGCAACGTCCCAATCTTTTCCGTGCCAAAATTCCGCATCACAGAAAATCGCAATGCAGTACTTCGTTATAGCGATATCAGGGCTTCCTGGAAGCTTGCGATAGTTTTTTCTATACCGGTATCCTTTGTGCCAAAGAGCCTTTCGCAATGTCAGTTCTATGTTTGTCCCTTCGTGTCTGACGCGTGACATTATAAAACTGCGTTTAGGGTCTACATTTTCTGCCATGACCATCACCACATCCATCAGGTTACGTCAGGTCCCATCATTCTACATGAAACTTTTCGCTCAACTGTTCACACAAAGAAGAAAGAGTTTTTATTTTTCCGTAACCAGTATACTGAACGTTTTGAGTTGCGCTGTCCCATTCCATCACACCGAGGTTGTGTTCAACCAAACGGTCATGATAAGCAAGCATCCTTCGAATAAACGTTACGTCCGGTTCGTTAGACAGGAGATTCAGCAACCGTGGACTTTCTTCTCCATTCACATTTATCAGGAGGCCGTATTGGGCGTTTGAAACAATGCAGTATCCTATAAGCTGAGATAACTGCTGAAGGCCAACCGCCCGTAACAGTTTGACCTCGACAATCAGTAATTCATAATCAATTCCATCTGTGATCAATCCGAAGATGTCTAACGACAATGGTGGTGTGCTCTCTGCGAAATCAACGATAGATTTAGTTGTGATTCCGTTTTCAGATATGATTTCGCGCAACCCTCGCTTTAATTCTCCGGTCTTGCAATACACCTTTAGCGGATTTTTCGCAGCTCGAAAGTTGCTTTCGATTTGCGTTTTGATAAAACGCATTATCTCGGGATAATAAGATTCTTCGTTTCTATCGTTTCTTGGCACAACCTTACCCCCTTAAATCGTCCTCTGTGATCGGGCGAAGAATCATCTTATACCTATTGTCCGGAGAGAAGGAAATCAGGTTTTTATACACCTCTGCGTTTAGTGGGCCTACCATAGCAGAAACCTTTCCGTCCGTTACAATAATCGGAGTCAGAAGATCTGGGACCCTCACTTCCACAGTCATCTTAGGATTCGCCTTTATTGCATTTTCTATGACCTCATCTCTGCTCCCGCGAACTCGTTTTCCGTTCAAGGCACCTGTTTTGCTTGCTACGATATAAGCAATAGCATCAAGCATGGTGTTTAGCGGATATCCCACTTCATTGCTCTCGGAATAGTAGCTTCCGGACTCTGTGAATAGTATTGTGGCGTTTCCGTTTTCAGCCGCACGCTTCACGCTAAACACACTGACATTGATAGACCTGTATGTTCGATTTCTTAATAGCGGATCGTTAAGAATAATGCTTGCGATTTGTCTTGCATCGTCTTTATGCAGAACGGTAAAGGGGGAAACATGATGGCAGGCATCCGCAAGCAGACCATCCACTTCACGTAATGGTGCATGAGGGCAATTTAGGACAGCGCAGATTTGCTTATGATGAATATAGTGTCCTCCCCGAATTTCAGGCGGTAGATCTCTGTAGTCTTCATCTATGTGCCTGGCAGTCACACCACTTACAGCCAGACGTTTTTCCTCGCAAGGCTCCGCTGTATTCGTTCTACTTTGTCTGGATCTGTTTTCTTGTGATGCCATTGCCTTGCTCTTAAAAGCCAATGCTCCAAACTTAGAGAAAGCATCTAAAGTGACCCTGAGCTTATTTCCTTTTTTCCATTGAGTGTAATAAGCGTCATTTCCACTCTGCATATTAGGATGTTGCCACAGGATCTGGTCCGGCAGACATCCAACAGAATATAATAGGTTGCACAGCTGACAAACGAATCTAAATGCAAATCCGTTTATTTCAAACGATATGATCTGAACATCATCTGAAAAACGCCTCTGAGAGGGAGCCATGCTTCCGATCGTATCGGCAATTCCGGCGATAAACCTTCTCTTCAAATTGTCATCAACCAGCTTCGGAACTATTCCTGAAATGTCTGCGTTCTTTCTGATCTCTGACATAGGCGTTACGCCCAGGTCTCGAAGATCTTTTACAAGCTTTGATGTGTTACCGATGCACTCAATTCTCCACTCTCTTCCCGTGACAAAGGTAACATCCAATCCGTATTCGGCAACCATCAATGGCTTAACTACTTTAAGGATATCTCTCGCAATGATGCCGGCGCGTTCCGGGTTTGCCTGCACATCTCCCCATTGTTTATACGGAAGCTTGATATAAAAATCCTGAAGATTTGCGCTGAATCCACCGCCGCCTATAACAAGCCCCAGTATATATGCTTTGTCTGTATTCATATCTCAACGCCCTCGTCATTAAAAGCCTGTTCCATGATTGCGTTTGCGATCACCTCAGCCAGTTTTACCGGAACGGCATTCCCGATAACCTTATACATGGCCACTATGTCTCTTGTCGTATTATCAATGAACAGGAAATCATCCGGGAAAGTCTGGATTCTTGCTATCTCTCGGATGGTATAACGTCTGTTCTCGGTCGGATGTGTTATGCCGCAGTTTTCTGGCTGAGCAGATGCAGTAATAGTTCCGTTAATCTCATCGAGGCTAAAACGGCGATAGAAGTTTGGCGCATGATAGCGCTTCATATCATCTCGGATTCTTTGAAATCTCGGAGACAACTTCTCATAAGGGATGCTCTTCCATGAACCGCCCTGTGGTATCTGCTCAATCATTTCTTGGGCTTGAGGGGAGTACGGCCAGTATGTTTGGTTCGGTACATCCTCAGGGATCGAGAGAATGTTTCTCAGTGTCAAACGGCTCTTATCTTCCTGAACAGGCGGAAACACAAAAGTTTTCCCCAAATCATTACGGAATGCCACAAGGATCATACGCTCTCTATTCTGAGGCACTCCATAATCAGACGCATTAACTACTTTGTAATTAACGCTATACCCCAGCTTTTCAAGGTCTTCTTTTATGACTTCAATCAGCCTTTTTCCGCTCTGATGTTTGGACGAAAGCAAGCCCTTGACATTTTCAAATAAAACTGCTTTTGGACTTTTGCTCTCTATAATACGTAGACATTCGAGATACAATTCTCCGCGTTCATCGTAAACACCTCGCCTATTGCCCGCATTTGAAAATGGCTGACAAGGGAAGCCAGCTGTAATGATATCGCAATCAGGGATATCCTCAACCGGAACCGTTGTGATATCTCGACCATCAATGTCTCCAAAATTCAATTTAAAGACCGCTTGAGCATCTGCGTCAAAATCATTGGCCCAAACCCTATGAAAACCTGCGTTTTCAAATCCTTTGTCCATTCCTCCGCATCCCGAAAAGAGAGACACGAGCTTCGGAGCGTTATCCATATCCGTTACAACCTCATTCCCGTTTAATACTTCGTTCTTGCTTGACGCAATGCCAGGATTACCATTGGCAACCTTCTTCAATCCTTGTATTTCAATAACAGCGCTTGTATCGCACTCTAATGCCTCACAGATTTTTAAGAGCGTTGCCATGCTTATATTCTGGTCTTTGCCCATGTTCGCTATGGCATTCGTAGTTAGTTTTGCCTTGACCCTCAGATCCTCTTTAGTCATTCCTTTTTCTAACAGGGTATGCCACAGTGGTTTGTAGCTTATCTGCATACTTTCACCTCGTTGTCTATTGCGAATACAATGCGACAAGGTATTATACCACGAATCTTGTGATTTCTCAAGCTATTCTCCGGTTTTCTCAAATTCTATGATTCTCGCACTCCGGCGAACATCTTTGATCAATCACCTATTAGAGAAACCTTGGCTTTTTGCACGTTCTCTTGCCGCTTTGCGTCTGTCCTCACTATACGGTGCAGTCAAACGAACCGACAGCCTTGCCTTGTCTACCACATAGCTCTGACAGCCGATCTTCTTGTCCTCACACTCTAACCGGCAGACCGCCGGGTACTTCTTTGCAAAGACAGCCAGCCTGCGTTTAAGTCCGGCATTGAAGGTATAGACGTTATAGGTATTGTCGCCTTCACTGGTCAGGATAATCGTTTCTTTCTCATATTTGGTAAGCCTCATGCTTTCATACTCCTTCTACTTCCCCAAAAAAGAAAGCCGTCCGCGTGTTTTGACGAACGACTTTGGGATAAGGTATCAGCGATACTATTTCTTATTCAGTTTTGCGGTTCAAGACCTGATAAAATCACGTAGGCTGGTATTCGCCACGCTGATCATACTCACGACCCATTCCCCAATGACTGGGATCATGAAGATCACGAACCCAACGACGATCATCTTCAACGCTTCTGGTCCGGATGCCAGTCCGAAGGCCAGACTGGCAATTCCGGTCAAGGCGAAGATGAATGCCAGGATTCCCAGAATCGCCCCGGAAATACTGTTCAGGAAGATCCCGATCCATTGGATCAGTGTCAGCACAAGCATGACCGGTATGAGGATGATCTTTCCGATCAGTTTAAGCAGAAACATTTTGTGCCTCCTTCTCCGCAGCTCGTTTCTTTGAGTTATATTCCAAGAGATACTGTCGGTTGTATTCACAACGGGCTTCCAGTTTGGCCGCCGCCTCCGGGTCGGTCGCAGCAGCTTCCTTGAGATTGGAAATATACCGCTGTGAAGTTTCAAGTTCCTTTGCTCTCAGGACGGCCAGCTTCTCAGCAGCTTCCGGATCTGTTTCAGCCAGAGATATGAGATCAGCCCGTGCCTGCCTGTGACGCTCATTCCGATGTTCTCTTTTCTGTGCCAGCTTGGCAGCCGCCTCCGGGTCCGTCTTAGCGCTTTCAATGAGCTTGTTCCGGCTCTTTGTGGTGGCCTCTACATGATACGCGCGAATAGCGGCCAGCTCTTCGGCGGCGGCAGGATCCGTTCCGGCACGTTCTTTCAGATCAGCCAGATGGGCTTTTCTTTTGTCTGTGTGCCTTCTGCTGTGTTCTTTCTTTCTGGCTTCCAGTTCAGCCGCAAATTCAGGATCCGTTTCAGCACGTTCAGCCTGTCTCTGTTCGCATCGTTTCCGGGTCTCACGCTGCCGCTCTGACTGTTCGGCCAGTTTAGCGGCAGCCTCCGGATCGGTCGCTGCAGCTTCCTTGAGCCTCTTATTTCGCTGTCTTTTGTTCTCGGCATATTCCTGCTGCTTCTCCTTGACATGAGCTGCAAATGCCGGATCTTGAGCCGCTTTCTGCTTGCGTCTTTCAGCGCTGACACGGTTCTTCGCGGCAGCGTAGGCACGCCTTTTCTCTAAGATCTCAGCAGCTTCCGGATCGCTCTCGGCAAGCACTGCTAGCTCTGCGATCGTGATCCGCTTCAGCATAGCGGTATGGGCTTTTGCCTGTTTCGCGGCGATATACTCAGGATCAGATTCCCGCTTGGCTTTCTGTTTTGCCTGATCCTTGTGATTCTGCTTGCGCTGTTTCTCAAGGATGGCTTCATACTCGGCGGCAGCTTCCGGATCGGTCTTGGCGCGCTCTTTCAGTTCCGCGTATCGTTTCTTCCGGTTTTCTCCGCTCCGGCGCCATCCCTGTCTCTTTCGCTCAAGTTCCCTGGCATCGACTTCGGCCCGGAATTCTTCCTCTGTCTGAACCGTCCCCGGAGGGAGATAATGGCCGATGAAATTGAAGTACACATCCACTTGCTGCCTACGGTACTTCGTCCGACCCCCGGTATGCTCATGGACCTCAACCTTCTCGATAAACTCATAGAGCATGATATCGGTCAGTTCTGTGATATCGCGGTACTTCCGGATCAGTTCCATGAACCGCGCGATATCAGCTTTCTTCGGACTGGCAGGCGCCTCCGGCTGCTTCAGCTCGGCAATACGGGTCTCAAGCTTTGCCTGTTCCTCATCGTATTGGGTGATCAGCCGCTCTGCCTGACGGTCCGGGATGCTTCCCCTGACTTTGCTTTCATAAAGGCTCTGGATCAGATTGTCCAGTTCTCGGAACCGTTTTCTGGCCGCAGCCAGTTCCTTCTTCTCTTCATCGGATACCCGGTCCTGTTTGGAATCCCATTGGACACGCAGTTCTTCAAGGAAGGCCGCTTCGTCTGACAGTACATGTTCTGCGACGGTCTGGACCGCTTTCAGGATGATCTCTTCAAGCGCGGATGCCTTTATGAAATGCGTAGTGCAGTCATTATAACGACTGCGGTAATTGCTGCACTGGAAGTTGCTGAAGGAATCATAATCCTTGTCACTGTGGGCCGATTCCGGTGCGGCGTAAGACATTCTGGCCCCGCAGTCAGCGCAGAAGACCAGCCCAGAAAGCCGGTGTGTGAGCTTTCCGTTTGAATGAAGATTTCTGGGCTTGCGTTTACGGTGCTTATTCGCCAGATCCCAAGTCGCCTGATCGACTATCGCCTCATGCGTATCAGGGAAAAACAGCAGTTCGTCAGGACGGGCCTTGCGGCGTTTCTTCGTTTTGAAGTTCTCGCTGATTGTCTTTCCGAGAACCGTGTGGCCCAAGTATTCCTGACGGTCCAAGATATAACCGACAGAGGCGTTCGTCCAGAGATAAGGATCATGGTAGTCATGGTGTCTGGATGCCATTCCCTTCTTTTCCAGATATGCGGAAGGGATCAGGACCTTATCAGCCTGAAGCGTCTCGGCTATAGTTCGGAGCGGAGTGCCGACGGCTGCCATAGCGAAGATCCTTTTGACTACCTCGGCAGCTTCCGGATCGACATACAGCGTCTGCTTATCATCAGGTTTAAGCATATAGCCATAAGGAACGGACCCGCTGCACCGGAGACCCTGTTCCATACGGTTCCGGAATACGGCCTTTATCTTCTTACTGGTGTCCTTCGCGTACCACTCGTTCATGATGTTCAGGAACGGAGTGAATTCATTGTCCATCGGGTTGTTGCTGTCGATGTTATTATTGACCGCTATGAACCGGACACCTTTATCCGGGAAAAGGATCTCCGTATAGTAGCCGACCTGAAGATAGTTCCTTCCGAAGCGGCTCATATCCTTCACGCAGATGACAGCCACATTACCGGCCTTGACTTCTTCCAGAAGGGCAGCAAAGCCCGGTCTGTTGAAGTTAGTACCTGAATAACCATCGTCGGTGAAATGCCGGATATTCCTCAGACCCTTGGAACGGGCGTAGTCTTCCAGATATTTCTTTTGGTTCAGGATACTGTTCGACTCGCCCTGAAGCTCATCGTCACGGGAAAGACGCTCATAAAGGGCTGTGATTTTCTCTCTGCCCACGGCTTACTGCCTCCTTTCTTCAAAAATGTAAAACGGCGAGAGCCTCTTTAAGAGAATTGCTCTCACCGTTAGTATAATTTCGTGCTAACTGTTTGGATCTGTGACGACGAAGGATACCGGATAGGTTTTCGAGGTGCATTGAAGTAAGTTCGGCTTCAAAACGAAGCGAGTCTTACCTGAGCCGCTGCCGC
>OMZJ01000169.1 GCA_900315495.1 uncultured Lachnospiraceae bacterium | reverse complement strand
CGTAACAAGGTAGCCGTATCGGAAGGTGCGGCTGGATCACCTCCTTTCTAAGGAAGAGAAGAAGTAGGGAGCGATTGGTTATACTGTTCAGTCATCGGGGTTCCGGTGACAAAGATGGGCTTATAGCTCAGCCGGTTAGAGCGCACGCCTGATAAGCGTGAGGTCGGTAGTTCGAGTCTACTTAAGCCCACTCCCGGTGGTGATGCGCGTATGGGAAACACCCGTTCCCATCCCGAACACGATGGTTAAGCCATATGCGGCCGAGGATACTATGCTGGCGACGGCATGGGAAAGCAGGTGGCTGCCGGATGATTCACGGGGGTATAGCTCAGTTGGGAGAGCACCTGCCTTGCAAGCAGGGGGTCAAGGGTTCGAATCCCTTTATCTCCACTGCGGATGGAAACATCCGCTGCATGTACCTTGAAAACTGCATATCACAATGATCAAAGTCAAATATCAAAGGCTTTGTGATGATAAGAATCTGAGAGAACATTGGTTATTCGTTAATCAATGAGTTCGATCGTTCAAGATCATTGCGAAGCACAAAAGATAGACATCCGAGGGGATGACGAGAGTCATCCAGAATTATCCAATTCAGGAAAGACCCCAGACCAGAGGGACTGCGGAACGCTATCCGCGGTGCACAGAGAGGAAACGAACTGTGTAAACTGGTCAAGCAAAAAAGAGCGTAGGGTGGATGCCTAGGCACTGAGAGCCGATGAAAGACGTGATAAGCTGCGAAAAGCTTCGGGGAGGAGCACATATCCTGTGATCCGGAGATATCTGAATGGGGAAACCCCGCTGAGCATACCTCAGCGATCCGTACATGAATCCATAGTGTGCGGAAGGGAACCCGGGGAACTGAAACATCTAAGTACCCGGAGGAAGAGAAAGATAGTATCGATTTCCAAAGTAGCGGCGAGCGAAATGGGAAGAGCCCAAACCGGTGTGCGTGCACACCGGGGTTGCGGACCTGCGAACGTACTGTGAGCGCTAGTGGAACGGTTTTGGAAAAGCCGGCAAAAAGGGTGAAAGCCCCGTACACGAAAGCGCAGGCAGACAGGCAGGAATCCAGAGTACCGCGAGACACGTGGAACCTTGCGGGAAGCAGGGGGGACCACCTCCCAAGGCTGAATACTCCTCAGTGACCGATAGTGCACAGTACTGTGAAGGAACGGTGAAAAGGACCCCGGGAGGGGAGTGAAAAAGAACCTGAAACCCTATGTTTACAATCGGTGGGAGGGCGCAAGCCCAACCGCATACTTTTTGTAGAACGGTCCGGCGAGTTGCCGGTACTGGCAAGGTTAAGCGCGGAAAGCGCGGAGCCGGAGGGAAACCAAGTCTCAAATGGGCGCAAGTCAGTACAGGCAGACCCGAAACCGGGTGATCTACCCATGGCCAGGATGAAGCGGGAGTAAAATCCCGTGGAGGTCCGAACGCACATCCGTTGAAAAGGGTGGCGATGAGCGGTGGGTAGGGGAGAAATTCCAATCGAACCCGGAGATAGCTGGTTCTCCCCGAAACAGCTTTAGGGCTGGCCTCGTGATAGTCTGCCGGAGGTAGGGCACTGAATTTCCGAGGGGGCGTCAAAGCCTGCCAAAGAATATCAAACCGTAAATGCCGGCCAGATGTTTCACGGGAGTCAGACGGCACGAGATAAATTGGGTCGTCAAAAGGGAAAAAGCCCAGACCTGCAGCTAAGGTCCCAAAGTGCATGTTAAGTGGTAAAGGATGTGGGATCTCGAAGACAACTAGGACGTTGGCTCAGAAGCAGCCATACATTCAAAGAGTGCGTAATAGCTCACTAGTCGAGAGGCCCTGCGCCGAAAATGACCGGGGCTCAAACATGCCGCCGAAGCTCAGGAATCAGAAATGATTGGTAGGGGAGCATTGCTGGCGCGCCGAAGCGGATTCGTAAGGAACCGTGGAGTGCCAGGAAGAGAGAATGCCGGAATGAGTAGCGAGAATAAGGTGAGAATCCTTATGGCCGAATATCCAAGGATTCCAGGGTAAAGCTGATCTGCCCTGGGAAAGTCGGGGCCTAAGACGAGGCCGAAAGGCGTAGCCGATGGACAGCAGGTGGAGATTCCTGCACCCCGTGCAGACAGAACTGTGGGGACACAGGAGGCGAAGGCAGAGCCGGGAATGAGAAGACCGGTGCAAGCGGAGGAGGCGTACGGTAAGAAAACCTGCCGTGCAAGCCAAAACCGTCATGCGGAGCGAAATCCAGTAGCGAAGCTGCCGAGCAGCCTGTCAAGAAAAGCCGCTATTGTTCTGTACGGGCCCGTACCGTAAACCGACACAGGTGGATGAGGAGAGAATCCCAAGGCCGACGGAAGAAGTATTGTTAAGGAACTCGGCAAAATGACCCCGTAACTTCGGGAGAAGGGGTGCCTGGGAAACCAGGCCGCAGAGAAAAGGCCCAAGCAACTGTTTAGCAAAAACACAGGTCTATGCAAAACCGAAAGGTGAGGTATATGGGCTGACGCCTGCCCGGTGCTGGAAGGTCAAGGGGAGTGGTCAGGAAACGAAGCCACGAACTTAAGCCCCAGTAAACGGCGGCCGTAACTATAACGGTCCTAAGGTAGCGAAATTCCTTGTCGGGTAAGTTCCGACCCGCACGAAAGGCGTAATGATTTGGGCGCTGTCTCGACAATACATCCGGTGAAATTGAAGTGCCAGTGAAGATGCTGGCTGCCCGCGCCAGGACGGAAAGACCCCATGGAGCTTTACTCCAGCCTGATACTGGGATCCGGTAGTTCACGTACAGGATAGGTGGGAGGCAGAGAAGCAGGGACGTCAGTTTCTGCGGAGCCGCTGTTGGGATACCACCCCTGAGTTACTGGATTTCTAACAAGTGAGTCTGAAACGAGTCATTGGACACTGTCAGGCGGGGAGTTTGACTGGGGCGGTCGCCTCCGAAAGAGTATCGGAGGCGCCCAAAGGTTCCCTCAGAATGGTCGGAAACCATTCGAAGAGTGCAAAGGCAGAAGGGAGCCTGACTGCGACACCGACGGGTGGAGCAGATACGAAAGTAGGGCTTAGTGATCCGGTGGCAGTAAGTGGGAATGCCATCGCTCAACGGATAAAAGCTACCCTGGGGATAACAGGCTGATCACTCCCA